>DASVWD010000088.1 GCA_036389795.1 Longimicrobium sp. | reverse complement strand
CTCGAGGACGCGCGCGGCCGCGTGGCGGGCATCGAGGTGAAGGCGAGCGGCAGCGTGGGCGAGCGCGATTTCCGGCACCTCGCCTACCTCTCGGAGCTGCTCGGCAACCGGTTCACCTGCGGCGTGGTGCTGTACACCGGCGCCCAGGCCCTCTCCTTCGGCCCCCGCCTCTACGCCCTCCCGGTCAGCGCGCTGTGGCGCCTGCACGCGAAGGCCACCTGAGTCGATCCCGCGCGTGGAAATCAACCATTTGGTGGCTGATTTTCAGCCATGACGTGGTTGATTTTCACCATCCCTGCCGCGGAGATCTCACGCGCCCCCTCACGTCGAAAACCCGTTCGCCGTTCCACGCGGTTCATCCCTCACTCGGGCATCCGCCGGGTCTCGGGGAGGAGCTTCCACACCAGCGCCGCCACCGCGAGCGACGAGGCGGCGGCGAGGGCGGCGGTGGCGGGGTAGCCCCGGAGCGCGTACGCGGCCCCCGCCAGGGCGCCGCCCACGCCCGCCCCGGCCTGGCCCGCCGCCATCGACAGGCTCATCAGCGCGCCGCGCTGCTCGTCGGGGACGAGCTCGGCCTGCAGCGCCTGGAAGGGGGCGGCGCGCGTGGCGAAGAGCGCCATCGCCAGCGAGAACAGCGCGTATGCCGCCGGCATCCCGCGCACCAGCGCCGGGGTGGCGAGCATCGCGGCGGCCAGCGCCAGGCTGGCGCCCAGCACCAGCCGCTTTCTCCCCAGCCGGTCCGACAGCCGCCCCGCCGCCGGCCCGGCGGCCACGGTCGCCGCGCCGCCCGCGGCGAAGAGCAGGGCGGTGCCGCCGGCCGTGGCGCCGCGCGAGCCCTCCAGCCAGGCGGGGAGGTAGAGCACGTAGAGCGCGGTTCCCAGGAAGATCCCGGCCTGCACCCCCACCGACGCCGCCGCGTCGCGCCGGCGGACGAGCGCGCGGTAGTGCCCGGCCAGGTAGCGCGGGGTGATGCGGTCGCGGCAGAGCTCCACGTCCGGCTGAGGGACGAAGGCCCACACCATCGCCCAGGCCAGCGCCATCGCCGCCGCGAAGCCCAGGAAGGGGACGCGGAAGCCCCAGCGCGCGGCGAGCAGCGTCCCCAGCGGCACGGCCAGCACCTGCCCGGCGGCCATCCCGCTCATCACCCACCCGTTGGCCCAGCCGCGCCGCTCGGGCGGGAAGTAGTCGCCCACGTACGCCCCGGTGGCGCCGGTGAGCACGCCGCCGCCGGCCCCGGTGAGCACGCGCACCAGCAGCAGCCCGCCCAGCCCGCGCGCCGCGGCGTGCAGCGCGAGCCCCACCGCCATCGCCGCCGCGCCCGCCAGGAGCATGCGCCGCCGGCCCACGTGGTCCGACACCGGCCCGGCGACCAGCGCCACCGCCGCCACGGCCACGGCGTACCCGGTGGCCACCACCGAGAGGCGCGCCTCCGACACGCGCAGCTGCTCGGCGATGCGGGGGAGGATCGGCGCCAGGACCATGGTCTGGCTGGTGACCGAGAAGACCAGCAGCCAGAGCGAGGCCAGCACCAGCCAGGGGTGCGGCCGGCGCTCGCGCCTCACCCTCCGCCCGCGGCGCTCCCCACCTGCTCGCGGAGCGCCGCCGCGGTCACCTCGAGTCGCGAGGCGTGCCAGGCGGGCCGGCCGCCGCGCAGCACGATCACCTGCGGCGACTGGTGCTCCACGCCGGTGCGCTCGGCCAGGTAGTCCGACACCTCGGTCCGGGCGTTCACGTCCACCGCGTAGACGGGCATCCCCGGCCCCTCGGCCAGGAACGCCTCCATCTCCTGGCGCGCCCCGGCGCTGATCGGGCAGCGGGTGCTGTGCTTGAAGAGGATGGCGGAAGGCTCCGCGAGGGCGGCGTCGGCGTCGTGCTTCGAGTTCAGGTCCTGCATCTTCGGAAAGTGCGTGAGTGCGAAGTGCGAAAGCGCGAAAGTCGGGGTCGCCCGCCGCGCAATCGCCGTTCCGCCGCCGTGCCAGGCGCACTCACGCACTTCCGCACTCACGCACTATCTGGTCAGCCGGTAGATCAGCAGCGCGGCGCGCTTGATCTGCTGCGCGAAGGTGACCAGGTCGATGGTCTCGCGCTCGGTGTGCGAGCCGCCGCCGTGCACGCCCAAGCCGCCGATCCCGCTGACGTGGGGCGCCACGAACGAGATGTCGGCGGCGCCGCGGCGGCCGGGGTCGTTCTCGTCCATCGACGGCAGACCCAGCGCGCGGTTCACCTCGTTGAGGGTGCCCAGCAGCGCCCGGTTCCCCTCGGTGGGCGGCATCGACGGGTAGCCTTCGACGAAGGTGATCTCCGCGCGCGCCTGCGGGTGGCTCTGCGCCACGATCTGGCGCATGCGCTCCTGGGTGCGCCGGAGCTGCTCGTCGGTGAGGGTGCGGATGTCGCCGCTGACCACGGCGCCGGCGGCGATCACGTTCGTCTTCCCGGCGGCCGAGCCGCGCCCCTCGGCGGAGTCGAACTGCACGTCGGTGCCGCCCAGGATCACGCCGGGGTTGAAGGTGAGGTACGGCTCGCCGCGCAGCTCGCGGTGGAAGGCGTCCAGGATGCGCGCGGCCTCGAAGATGGCGCCGCTCCCCACCCCTTCCGCGAACACGCCCGACGAGTGCCCCGGGCGGGCGCTCACCCGGAGCGTCCAGCCGCTGGCGCTCCTCCGCGCCGTCACCACCGACTCCTTCCCCCGCTCGTCGCGCGAGCCGCCCTCGAACTCCAGCGCCGCGTCGCTGCGCTTTCCCGCCTCGATCAGGTCCGCGCGGGAGATGGAGAGCGGGCGCCCCGGGTTCTCCTCGTCGCCGGTCAGCGCCACGACGATCCGCCGGTCGCCCAGCGCGCCCGCGGCGGAGAGCGCGCGCAGGGCGTAGACGATCACCACGTCGCCGCCCTTCATGTCGTTCACGCCGGGGCCGCCCGCCAGGTTGCCGCTGCGGGCGAAGCGCTGGAAGGGGCTGTCCTTCTCGAACACCGTGTCCAGGTGGCCGATCAGCAGCAGGCGCTTCCCCCGCCGCCCGCGGCGCTCGGCGAAGAGGTGCCCGGCGCGGCGCAGCGAGTCGGGCAGGCTCACCCAGCGCGTCTCGAAGCCCAGCGAGTCGAGCTGCGCCCCCAGGATGCGCCCCACCTCGCGCACCCCCTCGGGGTTCATCGTCCCGCTGTTGACGTTCACCAGGCGCTCCAGCAGCGCGATGGCCTCCTCGGTGTGCGCGTCCACGTACTCCACGATGCGCCGCTCCTCGCGCGAGAGCGTCTGCGCGCCCGCGTCAGGTGAGCCGGCGAGGAGCGTGGCGAGCGCGGCGGCGAGCGGAAGCGTGCGGCGGACGAACCGGGATCGGGGCATGGTCGACCTGCGTCTGCTGCAGATGGGATGGAAGTTTACGAGTGCTGGGCAATCTCGCGCGTTCCCGCATCCTCCGCAAAGGCGCATCACACGGAGGAAACGGAGTCAACGGAGAACGACAGAGGGGTTTCTCCGTTAACTCCGTTGACTCCGTTTGAGACCTTTCAGTTGCGGATCACCCCTCCACCAGCCAGGCCAGGTGCCGCAGCTCGGGGGCGATCAGCCGCTCCCAGGCCAGGCGGACGGCCGCGGGGGAGCCGGGGAGGGAGAAGACGACGCGGCCCCGGTAGACGCCCGCCGTGGCGCGCGAGAGCATGGCCGCGGGGCCCACCTGCTCCCACGAGAGCATCCGGAACAGCTCGCCGAAGCCCGGGAGCGGCTTCTCCAGCGTGCGGACCAGCACGTCGTAGGTGGTGTCGCGCGGGGCGATCCCCGTCCCCCCGTTGAAGACCACCACGCGCGCCTCCCCCGCCGTCATCTCCTCCAGCGCCGCCGCCACCTCCCCGGGCTCGTCGCGGATCAGCCGGTAGCCGGCCTCGGCGTGCCCCGCGGCCGCGATCGCCTCGCGCAGCCAGGCGCCGTTGGTGTCGGTCTCGGGCGTGCGCGAGTCGCTCACGGTCACGACCGCCACGCCGACGGGCCCGCGCTCCTCCGCCAGGCGGTGGTGCCGGTCGCTGCTGGGAGACGGCATCGGGAAGCCTCCGGGGACGGGGTTGGGACCGGGTGGACGCGGCAGAGTAGCGCGCCGGGCGGCCGGCATCAACCGCCCCGCGGCGGACGATTCCGTTTGCGGACGCGGCCGTACGCACTACATTGGCAGGCCGTAACCCCTTGCCCCTTCCTCCGATGCTCCCGCGCCGCCGGGTCCCGGCCTGGCGTGGAGCGCCACCGGAGCCCGCGCATGCACGCACTCTCCCCGGCCGCCGCGATCCGCTTCCCCCGCCCGGGCGGGCGGGGGCGCCGCGCGTGAGCACGTCGGTGATGGGCGGCGTGGCCGGGGGGCCGCGGCCGCGGCGCCGGCGGGTGAACTGGAAGAAGGTCGCGCTGGCGACGGTCATCTTCGGCAGTCTGGTCGCCTTCTTCGCGCTGGGCGGGCAGCGCTGGGCCAGCTTCGAGGCGCTCAAGGAGCACCGGGAGGCGCTGCTGGCCTTCACCCGGCGCAACTACGCGGCGATGCTGGTGGGCGCGGCGCTGGTCTACACGGCGGCCACCGCGCTCAGCTTCCCCGTGGGGCTGGCGATGTCGCTGGCGGTGGGGTTCCTCTTCGGGCGCTGGGTGGGGACGGCGCTGGTGGTGGTGTCGGCCTCGGTGGGCTCCACGCTGGCCTTCCTCTCCGCCCGCTACCTCTTCGCCGAGTCCATGCGGAAGAAGATGGGGCCCAGGCTGCAGCGACTGGCGCGCGGCTTCCACGAGGACGGCTTCAACTACGTGCTCTTCACCCGCCTGGTCCCCGTCTTCCCCTTCTGGCTGATGAACCTGGTGCCCGCGTTCACCCCGGTGAGCACGCGCACCTTCTTCGCGGCGACCGCCATCGGCATTCTCCCGGGGAGCTTCGTCTTCTGCTGGGTGGGCGAGTCGCTGGGGCGCATCGAGTCCACGCGCGAGCTGGTCTCGGCCGACGTGCTCTTGTCGCTCACCCTGCTGGGGCTACTTTCCCTGGTGCCGATCCTCTGGAAGAAGCTGCGCACCCGCCGCCGCCGAGGCGCCCGATGACTCCCGACGACCGCATCCCCGCCCGCGGCCCCGCGCCGCCTCCCTGGTACCGCATCCTGGCGATCGCCGCCCTGGCGCTGGCGGTCGTCGCCCTGCTGGTGGTGGCGAGCGGGGGCCCCGGCACCCGCTTCGGGTGGTGGCACTTCCGCACCGGCTTCGACCTGATGAAGTGGGGGGGCCGGCTGGGGCTCGCGGCCGCCGTGCTCGCCGTGGCCGCGGCGCTGGTGGCCCGGCGCGGGGCGCTGCTCGGCATCGCGCTGGTGGCGCTGCTGGTGGGCGCGGCGGCGTACCTCGTCCCCTGGAACTGGCGGCGCGGCGCGCGGCAGTACCCGCCGATCCACGACATCACCACCGACTTCGCCAACCCGCCGCCGCTGGCCTTCTCGCGGCAGCTGCGCGACTCGCTGGACATCAACCCCTGGCAGTACGAGGGCGACTCGATCGCGGCGCAGCAACGGAAGGCGTACCCCGACATCGGGCCGGTGCTGATGACGTTGCCGCTGGACTCGGCGTACGCGGCCGCCTACCGCACGATGCGCGACCTGGGGTGGGAGGTCACCGCCGCCAATCGCCGGGAGAGGACGATCGAGGCGGTGGACGTGACCGCCTGGTTCGGCTTCGTGGACGACGTGGTGGTGCGCGTCTCGCCCGGCTCGGGGATCTCGCGCGTGGACATCCGCTCCGTCTCGCGCGTGGGCCGCGGCGACGTGGGCGCCAACGCCAACCGCATCCGCAAGTTCATCGCGAAGCTCAAGGAGAACTACCCGGACGCGGTGGTGGAGCGCGGGTGAGATTGGAACAGCCTGGCCTCACGCAGAGTCAGCAGAGTTAGCAGAGGGAACACACCGCTTGCCGTGGCTTTTCTCCGCTGCCTCTGCTTCCTCTGCGTGAGAAAAGCGGTTGTCTGTTCAGCGACGTGCGCGAGGTGGAGCGGGATCGAGCGTCGGGCATCCGTCCGTGGAAGCGCGGGCGGGCGCCCGGCGTTATGTTTCTACGGCGACGGTCGGACGAGGAAGACGAAACGGGAGACGATGCACACGCACTACTACGACGCGCACGACCTGCCGCGCTTCGGGGAGATCGGCAAGGACGCGCCGGAGCTGGCGGAGAAGTTCTTCGCGTGGTACGACGCCGTCTTCGCGGAAGGGGCGCTCAGCGAGCGCGAGAAGAGCCTGATCGCGCTGGCGGTGGCGCACGCGGTGCAGTGCCCGTACTGCATCGACGCCTACAGCCAGGACTGCCTGCGCAAGGGCGCCGACAGCGAGCAGATGACCGAAGCCGTGCACGTGGCCGCCGCCATCCGCGGGGGCGCCTCGCTGGTGCACGGCATCCAGATGCGCAACATCACCGAACGGCTGGGGATGTAAACAGCAGTGCCCAGTGCCCAGTCCCAAGTGCCCAGGAGTCCGTCGCAACGCGCACCCGGAGCACTCGTGACCGCAGTTCCTGGGCACTGGGCACTAGGCACTGGGCACTTGATGACAGCGACCCATCGCGTCCTCCCGACCTTACATAAGCGCCGCCTGCCGCTCGCTGACGCGGGCGAGCAGCGCGCGGTGCTGGCGCGCGTGCCGCTGGCCCGGAGCTTCGAGGAGGCGCTGGAGGGGGCGGGGCTCCATCCGCTCCGGCCCACCGGGATCGAGATCCTCCAGCTCAACGTGGGCCGCAGGTGCAACCAGACCTGCCGCCACTGCCACGTGGACGCCGGCCCCGACCGCCGGGAGATGATGCCCGACGCGGTGGTGGACCGCTGCCTGGAGATCATCGAGCAGACCGCCATCCCCACCGTCGACATCACCGGCGGCGCCCCCGAGCTGCACCGACGCTGGCGCGAGATCGTGACCCGCGCCCGCGCCGCGGGGAAGCAGGTGATGGACCGCTGCAACCTCACCATCACCCTGCTACCGAACTACGCGTACCTGCCGGAGTTCTTCGCCGAGCACGGGGTGCACGTGGTGGCGAGCCTCCCGCACTACCGGCAGAAGGGGACCGACACGCAGCGCGGCGAGGGGGTGTTCGAGGAGTCGGTGGCGGCGCTCAGGCGGCTGAACGCGCTGGGGTACGGCAGGCCGGGGACGGGGCTGGTGCTGGACCTGGTGACCAACCCCGTGGGCACCTTCCTCCCCGGCGGGCAGAAGGCGCTGGAGCAGGAGTGGAGGCGGCAGCTGCTGCGGCTGTACGGCATCGAGTTCAACGCGCTCTACACCATCACCAACATGCCGATCGCGCGCTTCCTGGAGTTCCTGCAGCAGACGGGCGCGCTGGAGGAGTACCTGGAGCGGCTGGCGGCGGCGTTCAACCCGGCGGCCGCGGCGGGGGTGATGTGCCGCAACACGCTCTCGGTCGGGTGGGACGGCACCCTCTACGACTGCGACTTCAACCAGATGCTGGAGCTGCCGGTGCACCCGCGCGCCCCCCGCACCGTCTTCGACTTCGACCTGGAGGCGCTGGAGCGCCGCGAGATCGTGCTGGGCCCCCACTGCTTCGGCTGCACCGCCGGCGCCGGCTCCAGCTGCGGCGGCGCGACGGTGGGGTGAGGAGAGATGATCAGGTGAAGGCGCGACGCCCCACGCCGTCGTCCTGAGTCTACCACCGCGCTGCGCGCGACCAGGGAGGATGAAACGGGTGTGGGAGCATAAATTGGGCGGGTGGCGTCGGCAAAGAGGTCGGTAAGCTCATTGGTGCGAGAGAGCCCGTTCCTGAGTCAGACCCGGAGTCCTGAGAGCACCACGGATTGCTGCCGGGCCGCTAG
>DASVWD010000087.1 GCA_036389795.1 Longimicrobium sp. | reverse complement strand
CTAGCGGCCCGGCAGCAATCCGTGGTGCTCTCAGGACTCCGGGTCTGACTCAGGAACGGGCTCTCTCGCACCAATGAGCTTACCGACCTCTTTGCCGACGCCACCCGCCCAATTTATGCTCCCACACCCGTTTCATCCTCCGTGGTCGCGCGCAGCGCGGTGGTAGACTCAGGATGACTTCGTGTGTGGCATGGAATGCACAGTCGGTTTCGGAAGGTGGTATGAAGTCCCCCGGCCCGCTGACCGGGCCGGCCGTTTCATCCCCAGCCCGCCGACCCTCCGCGCTCCTCCCTCCCGGAGCACGCGAGCGCCGGCGCCGCCCGGGTCCGTCCCGGTGCGGCGCCGGCGCTTCGCTTCCCGCCGGAGCGTCACGCGCCCGAACAGATACGGCAAAAGACTTTTCTCACGCAGAGTCAGCAGAGTCGGCAGAGTAAACGGAGGGGTTCTCCGCTGACTGTGTCGACTCTGCGTGAGGCCTGCTGTCTTCGGTTCCGGTAATCAGACCCGGCAGGTGAACACGACGCAGCCGGGGAGGACGACGGTGGCGGCGATGACGAGCAGGCGCAGGACGCGGCGCAGCAGCACGGGACCTCCGGGGTCGCGGGGATCGCTGGGACGCCCGGAGGCCCGGCAAGGAGCACGCCGCCGCGCGCTCAGCGTGCCAGGCCGGTCGGGATGAATTCGCTCACCCCGAAGCCGTCTTCCTCGTCGGCGACGTTGACGCTGTAGTCGATGGAGGCGGACACGGGGTAGCCGAGCTGGCCGTCGTAGCTGGCGTCGAACTCCGCGGGGTCTTCGTCCAGGGCCGCCTCGAGCAGCTCGAACAGGTCGTCGACGGTGCCGATCCTGGCGTGGACGTTGGCCGGCACGGGCTGGCCGCTCTCGGTGAAGACGCGCGAGACCACGGCGCCGTCCACCACGGTGACGAGCATGGGGCCCGTGAACCCGCAGAAGCAGTGGCGCGTGACCCTGTACTGGTAGTCGTCGATCCCGGCGCGCTCCCAGCGGAGGCGGGCGTCGCTCAGCTCTTCGCGCGCGTCGGAGGCGAACGGGTTGTCGCACGCGGCCGCCAGCGGCAGCGCGGCGGCGAGGAGGGCGGCCAGGCGGAGGCGGACGAGGGTTCGCATCGTCTTTTTCGGCGGGTGAGGGTGGTCCATTCGGCTTTCGGAAGAACAACGCGCGACCGTGGAGGACGTGGACACGCGGTGGGGGCGCGCTGGCGAGCGGCTTGCAAGCCGTACGCTCCCCGCGGCCGATTCCGCGCAGCCGGGCACCGCTTGAACCGCAGGAGCACGACGATGAGCGATCCCACGCGTCCCGGCGACGCCGACCTCCGCGAGACCGCCGAGACCGCCCGCCGCCTCGCCGGCGACGCGGAGCACGACGCCGACCTGGAGCGCCCCACGGCGGCCGGAGCCGGCGGCCACCCGCACCCCGACATCCGCGCCGCCGACCACCTGCGCGCGCAAGACGACGTGGAGACCTACGAGCGCCAGGAGGAGCTGGCCGAGTCGCAGGCCGACGCCGCGGAGGCGCTCAGCCGCAACCGCGAGGTGCTGGCCGAGGGGCGCGAGCAGCTGGACGAGGCGCGGCGGCAGGCGGCCGACAACCAGGAGGACGTGCGCGAGCTGGCCCGCGACACCAGCGAGCTCGGCGACCAGGTCGAGCGTGCGCACGAGGCCGTCCGGCAGATCGGCGTGGAGGACGTGGACCGCGGGGGCAGCGGGGAGCGCTAGCGGGGACCGGCGCAATACCAGATCCGTTTGAAGAGCAGACCAGACAGATGTCATCCCGAGGGGAGCGGTAGCGACCCGAGGGATCTACTCAACGGTTCTGGTGGGTGGCGAATCGGGTGAATGCCTGACGACTCTCTGACCACACACAGTTCACCCGGGATTTGGTGCAAGACAACGAAGCGGGCTCCCGGCCGGGGAGCCCGCTTCGCGCTGCATCCGATGTCTGCCTCACCCCGTCGGCCGCAGGCGGTACTGCTCGGGCACGGGCTGCGCGCGGACGTCGGCGATCAGGGCTTCGAGCTGCTGGACGAGCGGATGCTGCGCCAGCCGCTTCGCCGCGGCGTCGTCCAGCGCCTCGACCAGCTCCAGCTCGCCCGCGAACCGCCCCGACTGCTCCAGCAGCCGCGCCAGCACCTTCTTGGGGATGAAGCGCGCCTCGATCCGCGCGCTCTCCGGGATCTCGACCCCCAGCAGCCGCTCCAGGACCTCGGGATCGTGGAAGAGCACGACCTCGAGCTCCGGCACGGCGAAGACGAGCTCCGAACGCACGGGAGGACCACCGTACCGCAACAGGTTCCGGACCGTCGTCCCGCGCTCGAGCATGCTCTCCTCGTCCACGGTTCTCGCGTTGAGCACGAGGATCACCGGCACTCCGCGAACCGCCCGGATCGAGCTCGCGACCGAGGTTGCGGAGGTGCTGATCCCACCGTCCACGACGCGGACTTCGGGATCTGCCGCTGCGGGTAGCAGCCGCTGGAGCAGCTGCACGTCCGTGGGCTCTTCAGCTACCACGAAGACGCTCATTACAGCACCGTCGGGCGAAGGCCGAGGTTCGGTTGTCCCTCTTCGACGCAGTACCGGTACTTGGCTTCCAACGCCCAGGTGATCCCTCGCCTGTTGAGCGCGGCGTCGACGTCGGAACCGGTCCACAGGAGAATATTCTGAGGCGCGACGAATTGGGCCAGGGTCGTCGCCGCATCCGTGAACCGGGACCGGGCGAAAAGCAGCCCGAACACGCCCGTGGGCCGGCGTAGCAGCTGCTGCCTCAGTTTCGCGACCGCCTCAAAGTCCACCGGACCCGCGGTGTCCTTGGTCTCCACCAGGCAGGAGAGATTCGCCGCGTACACCGCGCCGTCGATCTGTTCCACCACCCGGCCGGCCAGCGACACCACGTACGGCCAGCGCACCTCGGCACCGTCGAGCTCGAACGCGCGCAGGATCAGGTACTCGAACGCTTTCCCCGGCTCCCAGCCCGGCGTTCTCCCGGTCCTGATGCCCGACCAAAGGCCGCTCAGGCCGTTCCAGTCGAGAAGGCGAATCCACTGCGTGTAGTTCGACGAGTTGGGCATCGGGCGGGCGGAAAGCGAACGAAGTGGACGGCGGGTGGCGACACTCTACGGCGCGAGGAGCGCGGGCGCAAGAGTTTTCTTCCGGCTCGACCGGAGATGCGCGTCGAAACGATGGCGGCCGATCGAACCCTTCCAATCGGCCGCCATGATGTGCGATTCTGCGTCTGACGAATCTCGCTCATTCAGCGCCGGGCGCTTCTTCCGACCAGTCGCCGAGCGCAAGCGGCCTGGCGGAGTGGAAGACGGCAGCGATCTCGACGGCGCCACCTCTCAACCCGATACACGATCCGGTAGCTTCCGACGATCACCTCGCGGATGTCCGGATCGGCGTACTCCGGAACGATCCGCCCGGAGCGCGGAATTCCTGGAGTCGTTCCGCGGACCCGATCAGCCGGTCGACGAAGACATCGGCGTACAGCGGTGAGTCTTTGGCGATGTACTCACGAATCGCGCGCAGGTCGGCGCGAGCCTGCCACGTCCAGACTATCCGCGCCACTGCTGGAATTCCCGCTTGATCTCCTCGTGCGGAACGACGTGCCCGGCGTCGGCCTCCGCCAGCCCGCACTCGACCTTGTACAGGAAGTAGATCCGCTCCATCGCCTGCTCGAAGGTCGCGTTGTCGGGCAGCTCGCCGACCGCCTGGAGGACCTTCTCCTTCACCGTCTGTACACTCATCGGAGTCGACTCCGTGGATTGCGCGCCTACGTCCGCACGCGCGACATCAGGATGAGGCCGGCGACGAGGAAGAGGGCGTTGGGGAACCAGGCGGCCAGCAGCGGGTCGATGGCGCCGCTGCTGCCCACGGCCTTCCCCACGCGGAAGAGGAGCATGTAGACGATGGTCACCCCCAGGCTCACCCCCACCCCGAACGCCGCCCCGCCGCGCTGGTTGCTGGTGGCCAGCGGCGCCCCGAACAGCACGATCACCATCACCGCCATGGGGATGGCCAGCTTCTGCGCGCGCTCCACCCTGAGCGGGTTGGCGTCGCCGCCGCTCCGCTCGATGGCGCCGATGAAGCGCGACATCTCCTGGTAGCCCATGGCCTCGGGGTCCTTGGGCTCGGCCAGCAGGTCCTCGGGGGTCTCCACCAGCCCGGGCACGCGCAGCGAGTCGAAGCGCGTGGTGATCTCGCGCCCGTCGGCGTGCAGCTCGCGCACGTAGCCGCTCTGCAGCAGCCACCCGCCCCGCGGCGTCCAGCTCGCCCGCTCGGCCATGCGGTGCAGCCCCGGCGCGCGTGCGGTCACGTTCCGCTCCAGCACCACCTGGCTCATCTCGTTGACCCCCGGGTCCAGCCTCCGCGCCGTGAGCACCCCCTCCTTCTCGGTCTGGTACACGAAGTTGATGCGCGGGCCCTGCCGCAGCATCTGGCTCTCGCCCATCAGCCGGGCGCGCCGCATGAGCGTGATCGGCACCAGCTCGCCCAGGCCGAAGGCGGCCCCCGAGAGGAGCACCGCCAGCAGCACCACGGGGAGGAAGATGCGGTAGAAGCTCACCCCGCCGGCCTTGGCCGCGGTGATCTCCTGGTGGCGCGTCATCCCCCCGATGGTGAACACCGTGGCCACCAGCGCCGCGATCGGGAAGGCGTACACCATGAAGAGCGGGAACTGGTACACGTAGCCGAGCAGGAGCCGCCCGCCCGTGATCCCCCGCTCCATGTAGGTGTCGATGTTGTCGGTGACGTCGCCGATGATGAACAGCAGCGGCAGCCCCATCACCAGCAGGAAGAAGGTGGTGAGGAACTGCCGGGCCACGTAGCGCGAGAGGAGCCTCATGCGCGCGCCCTCCGCCGGAAGACGGTGGCGAAGAAGTCTCTGAACGCCTGCAGCATGGTGTCCCACATGCTGCTGCGCGCGGTGGAGGTCTCGCGCCCCATCGTCGCCAGGCCCAACACGCCGAGCACCGTCATCAGCGCGTTGACCACCCACATCGCCACCAGGGGGGTCACGTAGCCGCGCCCGGCCAGCGCCTCGCCGCCGATCAGGCCGATGTAGTAGAGGGCGAAGATGATCATGCTGGTGGCGATCACCATCCCGATCCCCCCGCCCCCGAAGCGCAGCGCCAGCGGGGCGCCGATGATCACGAACACCAGCGAGGCCACGGCGATGGAGTACTTCTTGTGCACCTCCACGTCGTACTCGCGCATCTGCTGCTCCAGCTCGGCCACCCGCATCCGCGCCGACTCCAGCTCGTCGGCCGTCCGGCGCGTGCGGACGGGCACGCCCCCCTCCGACGGCGGCGCCATCCCGGGCTGGATCGGCACGGGGTTCAGGGCGCGCTCCTCGGCGCCGACGGGGGGCGCGTCGGCGCCGCCGGAGAGCGCGTAGCGGAGGTCGGCGTCGGCCAGCCCCTGGATGCGCCGGTAGACGCCCTCGCGCTCCTTCTTCAGCGTGTCGATGCGGGCCTCCAGCATCCCGATGGTCATCTCGCGGTCGCCGCGGTACCCCTCGCCCCGGTCGCCGGTGGGGAGCGTGGTCCCCACGCCCGGGATGCCGAAGACCTGCTCGCGGAACGTCATGCGGCGGAAGGTCTTGGGGTCGTCGAGGTTGACCTCGCGCATGTGGCCGCTGTAGAGGCGCATCACCAGGTCGGTGCGGGCGGCGTTGAAGAGCGCCCGGCCCGAATCGGCGTAGATCGAGCGCACCACGCCGGGGTTGCTCACGTCGTAGATGGAGACGTCCCACAGCCGGTTGGTCCCCGGGTCCACCCGCGCGGCGCGCAGGTAGTACGTCTGCGCGGAGTTGGTCTGCGGGCTGATGCGGTTGATGGTCTGCGCCTGCAGGATCAGCGTGGGCGTCTTGCGGGCGATGTCGAGGAAGAGCTGGCTCCAGCGGTGGTTGGCCTCGGGGAGCACCCGGTCGTTGAACCAGATCATCACCCCCGTCAGCACCCCGGCGACGGCCAGGAGCGGCAGCAGGAGGCGCTTCAGGTCGATCCCGCTGGCCTTCATCGCCGTGATCTCGTTCTCGGCGGTGAAGGTGGAGAAGGTGTAGAGGATGGAGACCAGCACGGCCATGGGGAAGGTGAGCGCCACCGTGGCCGGCAGGGCCAGCATGAAGAACTCCAGCACCACGCGCAGCGGCAGCCCCTTCCCCGCCAGGTCGGCCAGGCGGCGGGCCAGGGTGTTGATGAGCACCACGCCGGTGAGCGCCAGGAAGGCGAAGAGGAACGGCCCGACGTGGGCCCGGAGCAGGTAGCGGGTGAGGATCTTCATCGAAAGTGTCGAAAGGGACTTGCCGCGCGGGAGCGGCCGGGCGTAGTATACCGGGTCCCGACGCCCCGTACAAGCGCACGCTCCCCCGCCCGGTCCACCCTAATCCATTGTTAAGCCCCGTGATGCCGCCCATGAGCGGGGGCCGCCGCGCGCTCGCGCTCCTCTGCCTCGCCGCGCTCGCGGCGTGCGGGGAGCGCCGCGCCGAGCGCCCCGACTTCCCCCCGGACCTGGCCTGGTCGTTCCTGGTGCAGCAGGTGGCGTTCGGCCCCCGCTACGCCGGCCACCGCGGCCACGAGGCGGAGCTGGCCTGGCTGGCCGAGCAGATGGGCATGCGCGCCGACAGCGTGGTGCTGCAGCCGTTCACCGACACGGTGGCGGACGGCGGCGCGGTGAAGCTCGCCAACGTGCTCGCCCGCTGGCACCCCGACTCGGCGAACCGCGTCCTGCTGGTCGCCCACTGGGACACGCGCCGCCGGGCGGAGAGCTCGCGCGACAGCCTGGACCGCCGCCGCCCCGTCCCCGGCGCCAACGACGGCGCCGCGCCCACCGCCGTGCTGGTGGCGCTGGCGGAGCTGTTCAAGCAGCAGCCCCCGCCGGTGGGCGTCGACCTGCTGCTGGCCGACGGCGACGACTTCGGCCCGGGCGCGGACGACCTCTACCTCGGCACGCGCCGCTACCTCGCGAGCCTGCAGGGGCCGAAGCCGCGGTACGCCGTCGTCCTCGACCTGGTGGGCGAGAGGAACGCGAAGTTCCCGCGCGAGGGGGCGTCGCTCCGGGCCGCGCCGCGGCTGGTCGACCGGGTCTGGACCATCGCGCGGCAGCTGGACCTGGACACCGTCTTCGTGGCCGACAGCGTCCCCCCGGTGCCGGACGAGCGGGTGCGGCTCCTCGGCGCGGCCGGGATCCCCGCCGTGCTGGTGACCGACCCGCAGTACGGCGCCGCCAACCGCTTCCAGCACTCGGTGGACGACGTGGTGGCGCTGCTCGACCGCGAGACGCTCTGGGCGGTGGGCGAAGTGCTGGCCGAGGTCGTCTATCGCGGGATGCCGGAGGAGCGCCGATGAGCACCACGCCGCAGGAGCGCCTGGCGCTCGGGGTGGCCGCCCTCCTCCTGGCCGCCGGCGTCGGCGCGCGGGCGCTCCGCAGCGGGCCCGAGCCGGCGGAGCTGACCGGCGGCTCCACCGTCGAGGCGGACGCGCGGGGGCTCGCCGCGCTGCGCGACGAGGTGCGGGGCGAGGTGGCGCGCGCCGAGCGCCGGGCGAGGCCGCTGGAGGCGGGGGAGAGGATCGACCCGAACACGGCGAGCGCCGACGAGCTGGACCGGCTGCCGAAGGTGGGCCCCGGCGCCGCGGAGAAGATCGTGGCCTGGCG
>DASVWD010000086.1 GCA_036389795.1 Longimicrobium sp. | reverse complement strand
GGATGAAACGGGGTTGTAGTTCTCCCTCCCACCGCGCAGCGGGGGGAGGGCCGGGGAGGGGGGCTACCCGCGGCGAGCACCGAAGCCCGTCACAGCGCACGAGCCAGGTAGTTTCTATTCAGGGAGCCGCTGCGCCGAACCATCCCCCGCGCAGACGCTTGGCGGCGACCGAAGGATCTACTCACCCCCGTGCGAGGCCGGCTTCTGCGCACGATCCCCGGCCACCAGACGTGCGGAGTAGATTCTTCGGTCGCGCCCGGGCTTCGTCGCGGAGGCCGGGTAGGTGCAAGCGCTCCCTCAGAATGACATCTCCGAGGTTCCATCATCAATTCTGAAATTCTGGAACTCCAGGAAGTCGGGAGGATTCTCCGCGGACTCCGTTCACTCCCCGTGGGCCCCACCTGTCGCCCGGCATGGCGCATTCGATAACTTCCGCGCCATGCGACCTCCGAAAGCCATCCTGTTCGACCTGGACGGGACGCTGATCGACACCTGGCGTCTCTACTGGGAGGCCTACAACCGGGCGCTGGAGCCGTACCTGGGGCGGCGGCCCACGCCCGACGACTTCCGCGCGCACCCGCCCTCGGCCGAGCGCAAGTTCCTGCTGGCGTGGCTGGGCGAGGAGGCGGGCGCGGCCTGCCACGCCGACCTGGTGCGCCACTACGAGGAGCTGCACGGCTCGCTCGCCGAGGGCGTCTACGACGGCGTGCGCGAAATGCTGGCGGCGCTCCGCGGGGCGGGCTACCCCCTGGGGATCGTCACCGGCAAGGGGCGCGGCGCCTGGGAGGTCACCGAGCGCGAGCTGGCGCTGGGCCCCTTCGACGTGGTGGTCACCGACGACGACGTCGGCGCCGCCAAGCCCGACCCCGAGGGGCTCCTGGCCGCCCTCGGCGCACTGGGCGTGGCCCCCGCCGACGCGGTGTACGTGGGCGACTCGGCGGGCGACCTGCACGCGGGGCGCAACGCCGGCGCGCGCGTGGCCGCCGTCCTCTGGCCCAAGACCGCCCCCGGCGAGGCCGAGCGCTTCCTGGAGAGCGTGCGCGCCCACGCCCCCGACTGGGTGTTCCGCCGCCCGGCCGACCTCACCCGCGCCTTCGCGCCCTGGTGCTGAAGCTCTCGCGGTTCCGATCCGGTAATTCGTAGGGCGAGGCATGCCTCGCCCGGCGGACCTCGGCCCGTGTGCGGGAGGCCGCCTCCCGAGCCGATGCCGCCTGTGCTCGGACTCGCATGCTCGCCCCTACGAAACGCATCACGCCGAGAAGCGGCCCCGGTGCCGGGGCGGGTCCGCGAAAGAGTACGAGCCGGGGGAGACGGAGGCCGTGGAAAACCTTGTCCCCGGCGGAGCGCGGCGTTAGTCTTCGCGCGGGGGCCGACCCGGTTCCCCGCCCTCCCGGGCCTCCCGGCCCGTCCGTCCCACCGCCTCGTCTCCCCGAGGTCGCACCCCGCCCTCCGATGCGGCCCACGCGCCTCCTCCCCCGCTCCGGCCTCGCCGGGCTGCTGCTCGCGCTCGCCGTCCCCGCGGCGGCCCAGGTGCGGCCGGCCACGCGCGCCCCGCTCTTCGGCGCCGGCGCGGCGGTGCCGGTCACGGCGCTCGCCCCGCAGCCGATCCCGCTCGACTCCCTGCAGCGGGAGCGGGTGGCGAAGAACTGCCCGGCGGGCGCGCCCCGGCTGGACTCCGCCGCCGGGTTCGGCTTCACCCGCGTCGTGGCGCGGCAGGGGTACGCGCTGGAGCACAGCTCGCAGGACAAGATCGCGCTGTGGGTGTGCGAGGGGATCGCGAGCGAGCAGCTGGTGGGCGAGGTCACCCGCGACGAGGGCAGCGCCAACTTCCCGCCCGACACGGCGCTCCCGCCCGGGCTGCGCGCCGAGCGCGCCGACTACGAGAAGACCGGGTTCGACCGCGGGCACATGGCCCCCGCCGGAGACCAGAACTCCGACCCGCGGCTCAAGGCCGAGACGTTCTTCCTCTCGAACATGGCCCCCCAGGCGCCGGACCTGAACCGCAAGGTCTGGCGGGTGCTGGAAGACACCGTGCGCCAGTGGCTGGTCCGCCGCGGCTCGGGCTTCGTGGTCACCGGCGGCTTCTTCTACGACCCGCTGGAAGACGACCCGGCCACGGCCGACGGCGTGGTGGACTACCAGGTGATCGGCCGGCGCCGGGTGGCCGTGCCCACCCACTTCTACAAGATCGTCGCCGCGCCCGACGGCCGGGGCGGGTGGGACGTGATCGCGTTCGTGCTGGCCAACCGGGGCTACCCCAAGCCCTGGCTCTTCCAGGACTTCGTGGTCCCCGTGGACTGGATCGAGGCGCGCACCGGGATCGACTTCTTCCCCGAGCTGGAGGCGGAGCTGCAGGCGCGGCTGGAGGCCGCGCTCCCCGCCGTCTGGCGCTAGGGCGGCGCGGCACACACCGCCCGACGCGGCCCGGCTTCCCGGCGGGCGGGAACGGTTCCTGAAGGGGGAACTCGCCGCCCGCCGGGGCCGCTCCCGCCCCGGCATCGACCTTTCGCAAGCGCGGGACACGGCGGATAGATGGCGTTCGAAGAGACGGCGAAGCAGGACGGGCCGGCGGCGGCCGAAGCGGCCCCGCCGCCCGCGGAGTGGCGCGACTACGTCCCCCAGGACGAGGCGGAGAGCACGGCGGTCGGCACCATCAAGGTGCTGGAGAAGCTGCACAGCCCCCAGCTCGGCAACGAGCGCGACATCCTGGTGTACCTCCCCCCCTCGTACCACCGCGGCAGGCGGCGCTACCCGGTGCTCTACATGCACGACGGGCAGAACCTCTTCGACCGGGAGATGAGCTTCGGCGAGGAGTGGGAGGTGGACCAGACGCTGGAGGAGGCCAGCAGCGACGGGCTCGAGGCCATCGTGGTGGGCATCCCCAACCAGGGGAAGGAGCGGCTGAACGAGTACAGCCCCTGGCACGACCGCCGGCACCGGCAGGGCGGCCGGGGCGACGCCTACCTGGACTTCATCGTCCACACCCTCAAGCCGATCGTCGACCGCGACTTCCGCACGCGCCCCGAGCGGGAGAGCACCGGGGTCGCGGGGTCGTCCATGGGCGGGCTCATATCCCTGTACGCCTTCTTCCGCCACCCCGGGGTGTTCGGCTTCGCGGGGGTGATGAGCCCCGCGCTCTGGTTCGCCGGGGGCGCGGTGTTCCCGTACGTGCGGGAGCGGCCGTTCGTCCCCGGGCGGCTCTACCTGGACGCCGGCACCGGCGAGGGGCACGAGCTCCTGCACGACGTGCGGCGGCTGAAGGGGATGCTGGAGGAGAAGGGCTACCGCCTGGGGCGCGACCTGATGTTCGTGGTGGAGATGGGCGGCGCGCACAACGAGCGGGCCTGGGCGCGGCGGCTCAGGCGCGAGCTGCACTTCCTGCTGGGCGTCCCCGTGCGCTCCGGCTCGCCGCCGCTCCGGTACTCCAAGCTCTGACGCGGGAGCGGCCGTCCCCCGCCGGGGACACCCCCGGCGGCGAGGCGCGGGGTTGGACGGAGATGATGCGCCTGGGAATGTAACGATCCAGGGGCGCATCCGGCGTAAGTTGTTCCGTGGCACGGGCGTTGCTCCCGTCCCGGGGCTGCGGATCACCCAGAGAGACGGACCCCGAAGCCGGCGACCACGATGTCCCTTCACCTGTTCAGCACCCCCGTCCAGTGCACCCAGTGCGGCACCAGCGTGGACGACCCCACGGCCGACCGGTGCCCGAAGTGCGGCTCCCTGCTCAAGGAGCGCCGGGCGCCGCGGCGCCTCGCCGGCGTCGACGAGCGCTACGGGAGCCTGCGCGTGCTGCTGGGCGTCATGCGCTTCCTGGGGGTGATCGTCCTCCTGATCGGCGGGCTGCTCTTCTTCTCCGCCCTGGGCGAAGACCGGGCGACCGCCTCGCAGAGCACCATCATCCTGCTGGGCGCCGTGGTGGTCACGGTGGCGCTCTTCGGGGTGGCCGGCATCTTCGAGCTGCTGATCGACGTGGAGGAGAACACCCGCTCCTCGTTCCGGCTGCAGCAGCTCATCCTCGAGGAGCTCCAGGGGGCCAACGCGCCGCCGCGCCCGGCCCCCGACGTGACGCTCACCACCCCCGTGGAGGCGCCGGCGCGCGCGGAAGCCGCCCCGGCGCGGGCAGGAGTCTGAAGCCGTGAAGCAGAGCAGGATCTTCATCGCCACCGCCGCGCTGGCGGCCGTGGCCGCGGGCGGCGGGCTGGCCGCCTACCGCGGCGCCAGTCCCGATGCCGCCCGCCGCCCGGCGTCCGCCGCGCCCGCCATCCTCACCGTCCCGGCCGACGCGGGGAGGCCCGGGGGGCCGCTGCAGGGGCAGGCCGAGGCCATCGTGGGCGGCGCCGCCGCGGAGTGGACCGTGATGGCGTGGTCGGTCGACCGGCGGCAGACGCTCTTCGCCATCAACGCCGACCAGGCGAAGATCCCGGCGTCGAACAACAAGGTCTACAGCTCGATCTGGGCGCTGGACGTGCTGGGCCCCGACTACCGCTTCCCCACCGACCTGCTGGTGACCGGCCCCGTCCAGGGCGGCGTGCTGCGCGGCGACGTGGTGCTGCGTGGCTCGGGCGACCCGGCGTTCGGCTACGCCGAGTACGACCAGGACCCCATGAAGCCGCTGCGCGCCATGGCCCGCGCGCTCAAGGCGAAGGGGGTGCGCGTGGTGGAGGGCGGCGTGGTGGGCGACGCCACGATCGGCGGCGACCAGAACTTCGGGCCCGAGTGGCCCAAGGACACCGGCAACGGGGTCTCGCGCTACGCCCCCACCTCCAGCGGGCTCCCCTTCCAGCGCAACATGCTGTGGGTGTCGTTCAAGCCCGACCGCTCGGGAGTGGAGACGCGCCCCCTGGTCCCCGAGATCCCGGTGATGTGGCAGTCGAAGGGCGGCCGTGCGTACGCCACCCGCAAGCCCGAGAGCGACACGGTGATCGTGCGCGGGCTGGACCTGCGCAAGGGGAGCCGC
Organism: Longimicrobium sp.; assembly: GCA_036389795.1. NCBI lineage: Bacteria > Pseudomonadati > Gemmatimonadota > Longimicrobiia > Longimicrobiales > Longimicrobiaceae > Longimicrobium > Longimicrobium sp. Next base: position 69,749 of record DASVWD010000086.1, on the reverse strand, counting down.
TACGAGGTGGGCGTGGCCGAGCCGGCGCTCCTGGCCCCGGCGGCGCTCCGGCAGGCGCTGCGCGAGGAGGGGATCGAGGTGCGCCAGCCCGTGCGCGAGGGGAAGACGCCCGCGGGGGCGAAGCTGGTGCACCGGCACTACTCGATCACCCTGGCCGAGATGGTGCCCCAGCTCAACCGCCACTCCGACAACTTCTTCGCCGAGCACTTCTGGAAGGCGGCCGTGGCGAAGAGCACGGGTCAGGGGAGCTACGCGCGCGGCGGCCCGGCCTCGGCCAACTTCTTCCACGAGAAGGCGGGGGTGGAGTGGGGGCAGCTCTGGCAGGCCGACGGCTCGGGGCTCTCGGCGCAGAACCGCACCAGCGCGCACGCCATGATCGGCGCGCTCTTCTACGCGCACCAGCGGCCGTGGTCCGGGGTGTTCCACGAGTCGCTGGCGGTGGCGGGCGACCGCGACGGCACCATGGCGCGGATGTTCGTCGGCATGCCCGCGGCGGGGAAGCTGCACGCCAAGACGGGCTACATCCGCGGCGTGCGCTCGCTCTCGGGCTTCGTGCGCACGGCGGGCGGCGAGCTGGTGGCCTTCTCCTTCATCTACAACGGCCGCAACACCTCCGGCTCGCGCGGCGTGCAGCAGAACCTGGGCAACCTGCTGGCCACGTACTCGCGGTAGACGGTGGACGGTGGATGAAGGCGAACGGGTCCGGCTCCCTGGATGGAGCCGGACCCGTTCTCGTGGTTCCGAACAGAACAGATTGAAATCACGCAGAGACGCGGAGCCGCGGAGAGTTTTTGCAGTTTCTCCCGCGTCTCTGCGTCTCTGCGTGAGACTTTCCAGAATTTTCCGAATCAGTTCCGCGGGGCGGCGCCCGTGAGCAGCGCCTCGATGCGCGCCAACCTCGCCCGGAGTTCCGCGTTCTCCCGCTCCAGCGTCTCGATGCGCGCCTGCTGCGCAGCCGTGCGCTTCTCCAGCGCCTGCGCGGCCGCCAGCGCCACGCCGTCGGCGTCGACCGTGGCGATCGAGCGCTCGTCGGTGCCCAGGCCGAACGCCGCGCGGAAGTCCTGCGCGGTCGGGCCCAGGTGGCGCACCGCGTCGGGCTCGGTGCGGTAGCTCCAGCTCCGGATCGGGATCGTACGCAGCCGGGCCAGCACGTCCTCGCCCGCCACGTCCTCGAAGAGGTGCTTCCGGTTCACGTCCGACGAGTTGGTCCAGACGCCGCCGCTGGACAGCCACCCGCAGGAGCTCGTGCTGATCGCGGCGCTGGTGTGGCTGCAGCCCGACCAATTGAACGAGCCGTTCATGCCCGGCAGCACGATGACGCCGGTCGAGAGGTTGGTGCTGGTGTAGATGCGGAACCCGTTCACCACCCGCCAGGTGGCCGAGTTGGTCACCTCGGCGTGGATGGTGTCGCCCGTCGTGCTCGAGGACCGGTCGCCGAAGACGAAGGTGCCGAGGCGCGGGGCGCCGGCCCCCGTGCTGCTGCTGGCCCTGTAGCCCAGCACCACGGAGTTGGCCCCCGTGGCCGTGACGTCCTCGCCCATCGCGACCGTCCCGGTGTTCGCCGCCACGGCGCGCTTGCCCACGGCGATCGCGTTGTCGCCCAGCGCGCGGACGTCTTCGCCGAGCGCGGTGGAGTAGAGGCCGATGTTGGCGTCGTCCCACTGGGTGCCGCTGACGGCGCCCGCACGGAAGGCGGCCTTGCCGGGATACCAGAACATCCGCGTCCCGGCGCCGTCCGCGGGAGCGCCGTTGGTAGCGCCGGAATTGTACTCGCCGGCGAAGAGCGCGCTGCCGTTGCGGTTCACCCGGAAGAGCCGCTGGTTGTCGTAGCGCACGGCCAGCATCGAGTCGGCTTCCGAGGCGAGCGAGCCCGACGCGCCCGTCACCACCGTCCCCGCCCCCAGGGTCGCGCGCCGCGCCACCACCAGCGAGTCCAGCGTGGCCTGGCCCGCGGCGAAGCTCCCGCTGGCGTCGCGCTGCACCAGGGTGTTGGGCGTGTTCGCGCTGGTGCCGCTGGCGGTCGTCGCCGCCGTCGTCTGCACGCTGCCGTCGGGGTAGCGCACGCCCACGCCGACGGTGACCGTATCCGTCACGCTCAGCTTCCCCGTCACGCTCGTCGCACTCAAGGCGCTCCGCCCACCGACCGCCAGGCTGTCGAGGGTGATCTTGCCCGCCGCGAAGCTGCCGTTCGCGTCCCGCTGCACCAGCGTGTTCGGCGTGTTGGCGCTGGTGCCGCTCGCGCTCACGGCCGCCGTCGTCTGCACGCTGCCGTCGGGGAAGCGGAAGCCCGCGCCGGTGGTAACCGTGTCCGTCACGCTCAGCTGGCCCGTCACGCTCGTCGCGCCCAGGGCGCTCCGTCCGCCGACCGCCAGGCTGTCGAGGGTGATCTTGCCGGCCGCGAAGCTCGCGTTCGCGTCACGGCTCACCAGCGTGTTCGGCGTGCTGGCGCTGGTGCCGCTGGCGGCGCTCGCGCTGGTCGCCGCGGTGGTCTGCACGGTCCCGTCGGGGAACTTGAAGCCCACGCCCGAGGCGACGGTGTCCGTGGCGCTCACCACGCCCGTCACCCGGGTCGTGCCCAGCCGCGACACGCCCAGCACCAGCAGGCTGTCCAGCGTGACCCTGCCCGCGGCGAACCCGCCCAGGCTGTCGCGCTTCACCAGCGTGTTGGGCGTGTTGCTGCTGGTGCCGATCCCGTTGACGTTGGCCGCCGCGCTGGTCTGCAGCGTCCCGTCCGGGAACCGGATCCCCACGCCGGTGGCGATGGTGTCCGTGGCCCCGATGGTCCCGTTCACCGTCAGCCGCCGGTCGGGCGTGCTGGTGCCGATCCCCACCTTCCCGTCCACGTTCACCCGCAGGAACGTCTGCCCGCTGCGGGTCACCGCCACCACCGAGTCGGGGGGCGTCGTCTGGGCCCATGCCGCCGCGGGAAGGGCGGCGGCGGCCGCCACGGCGACCAGGAGCTTCCTGAGCGTGAGCTTCATCATTCACCCAAAAGGTCGGTGTTCCAGGTCAGTGGTGCTGCACGGGCTCCGCCCCGGCGGGACCGGCGGCCGCCTGGCCGCAGGGTCCCGGTTCGGGGCGGTGGAGCCCGCGGGGAGACGGCCCGGCGGAACAGAGTCCCGCCAGGCTCCCAATGAGATCAGGGGATGGAGATGGTGAGCGCGTTGCCGTTGGTGGTGAGGCTTCCCGTGACCGTGACGGCCCCGGCGGCCTTCGTGGCGCCCTGCAGCGAGGTGCTGCCGGCCACCTCCAGCGCGGCCACGCTGCCCCCGAGCAGCGCGTCCGCGCCGCTCATCTTCAGCGTGCCGCCGCCGACGGCGCCCACGGCGTCCACGTTGCCGCGGGCCTCCAGCGTGAACGAGTTGAGCCCCAGCGTGCTGCCGGCGCCCACCCGCAGGTGCAGCACCCGCGCGTCCGCCGAGAGCCCGGGCTGGTTGGGGCCGGCCACGAGCGTGCTGCCGGGGATCGCCACCACGGCCTGGGAATCGGGCGCCACGCCGCCCTGCCAGTTGGCGGCGTTCTGCCAGTCGCCGTCCACGCCGCCGTTCCACACCCGGTCCAGCAGGGTGCCGCTCTCGTCCACCAGCGGAGCCGAGACGTAGACGGTGAAGACGAACGACTGCACCGTGCTCGGCACGTGGAACTGCCAGAGCTTGGCGGACGAGACCTGGTACGGGGAGAGGATCTCGCCGTAGAGGAAGAACTCCTGCGTCCCGCCGAGGAAGGTGCCGGTCCCGTCGGGGTTGGCCACCGTCACCGTCCCGGTCCCGGCGGTCACCGTGGGGCCGGTGTGGAAGAACACCTTCACCCCCGCCACGGTGGTCCCGTCCACGGTCCCCATGCTCTGCCGCAGGAGGTTCTGCAGCGTGACGCTGCTCCGCAGGATTTCGCTCTCCGGGTCCCAGCCGGTCCCCGCGCTGGCGAGCTTCACGTAGACCTCCTGCCCGCCGACCACACGGTCGGCCCGCGCGCCGCTGGAGGTGGACGGCGGGGCGAGCGGGGCGCACGACATGCTGGCCTGCGCCACGCTCACGCGGCACTCGACCAGGGCCGCGCTGGCATCGATGGGCGCTTCGGGTGCGAGCGGGTTGCGGTCCACGCAGGCGCCGAGAAGCACGAGCGTGGGCACGGCGAGCCATTTCGCGGCTCGCGAGCGGGTGGGCATGTCGATGTCTCCGGGGGGAACGAAAGCTCGGGCAGGTGCGGATATTTTAACGGAATAAAAGTTTTCCGCAAGAGGCCACGTCCCGCGCGCCTCGCGCCGGGCGCCCGGCGCGCGTAGCTTGTGGCCGCCACGAGCGGTCCCCACCCACGGCGACGGAGGCGGACGATGGACGACGACCTGCGCTACCCGGTCGGCAGGTTCGACGCGGCGGAGGAGGTCACCCCCGAGCGGCGGCGCGAGTGCATTGAGCAGCTGGCCGAGGCGCCGGCCCGCCTGCGCGAGGCCGTGGCGGGGCTCGGTGACGAGCGGCTCGACACCCCGTACCGCGAGGGCGGCTGGACGGTGCGCCAGGTGCTGCACCACGTCCCCGACAGCCACCTGAACGCCTACGTGCGCATGAAGCTGGCGCTCACCGAAGACTCGCCGGCCATCAAGACGTACGACGAGGCGCGCTGGGCGGAGCTGGCCGACTCGCGCGACACGCCGCCCGAGGTCTCGCTGGCGCTGCTGGACGCGCTGCACCGGCGCTGGCTGGTCCTGCTGCGCTCGCTCGGCGACGCCGACTGGGCGAAGACCTTCCGGCACCCCGAGTGGGGCGAGATCTCCCTGGAGCGCACGCTCGCGCTCTACGCCTGGCACGCCCGCCACCACGTCGCGCACATCACCCGCCTGCGCGAGCGGATGGGCTGGTAGGAGTCGAGGGACGCGAACCCTGATGCGCGCGTCCGACCCGCGGCATGCGCCATGGGCGGCAGTCCGCGAAGGCGGACTTCGTGTGGCCGTTGCCGCGAATTCATTCGCCCGCGGATGACCGGTCTGCGCAGGGACGACCTGGAGGCCCGGCTCCTGGCGCGCATCGCCGCCGGGGCGGGGGCGCCGCTGGACGACGCGGAGTTCGACGCGCTCGCCCGCGCCGTGTTCGCGCACCAGTACGGCTGCAACGCGCCGTACCGCGCCTGGTGCGACCGCCGCGGCGCCACGCCCGGGACGGTGGGGCACTGGACCGACGTCCCCGCCGTCCCCACCGACGCGTTCAAGGCCGCCGCCCTGGTGTGCGGCGACCCGGCGCGCGCGAAGGTCTTCCGCACCAGCGGCACCACCGCCGGCCCCGGGCGCCGCGGCGTTCACTACATGCCGGGCCTGGCGCTCTACGACGCCGCGCTGCGCGCCGGCTTCTCCGCGCACCTCCTCCCCGACGGCGCCCGCCCGCGCTTCGTCTCCCTGGTCCCCCGCCCGGACGAGCTCCCCGACTCTTCGCTCTCGCACATGGCCGGCGAGGTCGTCCGCGCGTTCGGGACCGCGGCAAGCGGCTGGTACGTCTCGCCCGAGGGCGGGATCGCGGAGGAGCGGCTGGGCGCGGCGCTCGGCGAGGCCGAGGCCGCCGGCGAGCCCGTCTGCGTGCTGGGGACGGCGTTCGCGCTCGTGCACTGGCTCGACGCGCTGCCGGCCGGCGGCGGGCGCTTCCGCCTCCCGCCGGGCTCGCGGGTGATGGACACCGGCGGCTTCAAGGGCCGCTCGCGCGAGGTCGGGCGCGAGGAGCTGTACGGGATGATCGAGGACCGGCTGGGGATCGCGCCCGCGTGGTGCGTGAACGAGTACGGGATGACGGAGATGAGCTCGCAGTTCTACGACGGCACGGCCGGCCGCGCGGGGCCGCCGTCGGAGCGCCTGCACGCCGGCCCGCCCTGGGTGCGCACCCAGGCCGCCGACCCCGAGACGCTCGGCGCCCTCCCCCACGGCGAGGTGGGCGTGCTGCGCCACTGGGACCTGGCCAACCTCGACTCGGTGATGGCGATCCAGACCGCCGACCTGGGCGTCACCGAGCCCGGCGGTTTCCGCGTGCTCGGCCGCGCGCGCGGCGCTGAGGCCCGCGGCTGCTCCCTGGCGATGGACGACCTGCTGAGCGTGATCGGGCGGCGGTAGGGAGTACGAGAGTACGAAAGTACGTGAGTACGACAGCGACAAACGGATCAACTATCGGAGCATGAGCACGATTCGATTGCGCTTTCCCGACAGCCTGCACGAGCGCGTCAGGGAGTTGGCCGCACAGGAGGGGATCTCCGTCGATCGGTTCATCGTGACTGCCGTCGTGGAGAAAATCCGCCGGGAGCGCGCCCGCCGCGAAAGCCGGGCGAGGTACGACGCGGCGCTCACCCAGGTGCCGGACGTGGAGCCGGACGAGCACGATCAACTGTAACCGGCTGTTGCCGCGCACTTCGCACTTCGCACCCCGCACTTCGCACTGAAAGACGAAGAGGCGCGAGTTTCCTCGCGCCTCTTCGTCCGTTTCGCGGGCTCCGCCGCCCCACCCAGACGGCTTTGCTCGCACCCGGGGCATCTTGCAGGATGTGTGCCCGATCCGGGTGCACGGGTCACTCGTGGACGCTCCGCTGGAACACTTCCTCGGAGGTGAGGCCGTACATCGGCGGGGTGGGCACGCCCAGCATCCCCAGCATCAGGTAGATCTGCCCGCGGTGGTGGACCTCGTGCTCCACCATCGCCCGCAGCCACTTCCAGGTGGCGATCTCCGCCCCCGCCGGCGTGGTGCAGGGGCGCGCCAGGTCGTCCGGCGTGAGCGCGCCGAAGATCTCCACCGCTTCGGCGTGCATGCGCTCGAAGTAGGCGAGCACCCCCGCGTGGCCGTCGGTCAGCTCGCGGCCGTGGCCGGGGTAGCGGCTGGGCCGGCCCGCCACGTTCTCGGCGAACATCCACCGCTCGATCGCCGCCAGGTGGCGCACCAGGTCGCCCAGCGTGAAGGCGCCCTCGCGGTGCGTCCACTCCACCCGCTCCGGCGGGATGCAGCGCACCACCCGCCGCGTGCGGCCGCGGACGCTCTCCAGGTAGGCCAGGAACGGCTCGACGGCGGTGATCTCCATGGCGGCGGCTCCGGCCGGGACGGGGTGGGCTGACGACTCGTCCCGAAGCTAAGAGCGGTCCCGGCGCCGCGGAATGAAACGGACGCTCGAACGTCAGCCGGCGGAGCGGCCGAACAGCAGCGCGAGGACGACGGCGGGCGCCTGCAGCAGGAGCCCGGCCGCCACCAGCGGGACGACCGCCCGCTTGCTCGCCAGCCCGTCGGCGAGCGCGCGCCGCCCCGCCAGCACCCCGAACGGGACGACGACGCCGAGCGCCGTGGCCAGCCCGGGCACGTAGCCGCCGGCGTAGACGGCCTGCGCGGCGTGGGTGAGCGCGTTGGCGAAGAGCATGGCCAGGAGGAGCAGCCAGACCCTCGTGGCGGTCCCCGGCGTCCGCTCGCGCGCCGCCAGCAGCGATACGGCGAGGAACACGGCGAAGAGCAGCGCCACCGCCGCGGCGAACTGGCCGGTGTGGATGGGCAGGAGGCCGCGGGCGAAGGCCGGGACCAGGTCGCGGTGCGCGCGCGTCCAGGCGGCGACCGTCGCCACCTCCTCCGCGTCGTGGACGAGAAAGACCAGCGGCGTGAGCAGGATGCAGGCGCGCAGCGTCACGGGCGGGGGAACCGGATCAGTGCAATCCCAAGCTTTCGCGCACGTCTGCCACCGGTGTCGTCTGTCCGGCGGCGGCGTCCGCCAGCCCGGCCTCCACCACCTGACGGACGTAGATCGCGTACATCAGATCGTCCCAGGTGGCGTTCTCGGGGAGCGAGTCCACCAGCCTGCGCGCCTTCTCCTTGAAGCCAGTCTCCGTCATTCATGAGCGACCCATACCTCGTGCTATGAGCTCGACTCGGCGCCGTCGTGTCGCGAGCGGGCCGGCCGCGGCTTCCCGGCTCGCCTGAAGAGTACCACGAGCCGGAACAGGCAGAGCAGCAGGACGGAGCCCCAGAGCAGAATCCAGATCCGCCGCCACCCGGCGAACGGCGACGCGGAGGAAGGAGCGGCCGGGGGGACGTTCCACGGGCGGACGACCGACGCCCACGCCAGGAACGCATCGGCCACCGGCATGCGTCCGAACCCGTACGACCGCTGCCCGCGCCACTGCACCGGGAGCCCGAGCACCTCCGGCGTCGCCCGCAGGTCGGCCGCCGCCCTTTCGCGCCCCACGATCCGCGCCGCCGCGATGCCCACCAGCGACGCCGGCGCGCTCACGCCCAGCACCACCGGCCCCGAGTCCACGTCGCCGCGCCCGTCGACGCCGCGGGGGTACTCCCGCGCCGCCGGGAGGAGCCCGGCCAGCCGCGTGGCGAACAGCCGCTCGAACGCGCCGAAGTGCGCCGCCGCCACGCCGGGGTCGATCTCGTAGACGAAGCGGATCATCAGCGCGGTGGAGGAGCCCCGCGGCCGCCGCGACCGGTCGTCGAACGGAAGGAGGCCGCTCGCGGGGTCGGCCCGCGCCAGCGCCGCGCGCAGCCACGCCTCGGCCGCGCGGGCGTAGCGCGGGTCGAGCAGGGTGCCGCAGGAGCGGAGCACCGCCGCCCCCACCGCGTTGTCGCCCGGCCACGCCGCGCCCGGGTAGGAATCCACCCACGGGCCGTGGCCCCGGAAGGCGGCGTCCAGGCGCTCGCACGTCGCGCGGAACGCACCGTCCCCGGCCGCGCCGCCCGCCAGGTGGAGGGTCCCGGCGCGCAGGTGGCCGGTCCACCCCTCGTAGAACATCCCGAAGGGGAGCCCGCCTGCCGGCCCGAACGGCTCCAGCGAGCGCGGCGCCTCCGCCAGCGCCAGCGCGCGGCGCGCCTCGGCCAGGGCGCGCTCGCGCGTGGCCTGGTCCGTCGCCGCGCGCCCCACGTCGACCCAGGCGAGCCCGTACAGGGCGAGCGTGAAGACCCGGCCCTCCGGGAAGTACTCCTGCATCTCGTCGGCGCGCGCCTCCAGCCCGCGCCCCAGGTGCGCCAGCTGCGCGAGCGCCACGCGGGTGCCGGCGGGAGTCGCGGGGTCCGGCGCCAGCGCCGCGCGAGCGAGCGCGAGCGCCGAGACGGCCAGGCCGAGCGCCCAGAGACAGGCCCGGGCGACGAGGAGGAACGTCCATCGACGCCCCCCACCACCCCCATCCCGGGGCGAGCGGTGCACCGGCCGACGCTGAACCCGCGTCGTCGACCGGCTCAACCGCCGTTACCGCGCCGGCGGGTCCCGAATACCGTCTTCCCCAGGCGGCGCTCACGGAGGAGTCGCGCCGCCTGTTCGCGCGCCTGTGCCGCCCTGCGCTCGATGTACGCCTGATACTGCTCGGGCGTCATCGACTTCGTCTCCTCATAGATGGCATCCCGGATTTCGCGCACCGACCTGACGGCGTCGAATGCCTTACTCATCCGCGCCCACCTCCACCGCCGAACCGGGTCCCGAACACTGTCTTCGCCAGGCGGCGGAGCAGCTCGTACTGCTTCGGGCGGTAGGGGAACCAGACGATCTCGCGCGGGAGCGCCACGCGCGTCTCAGTGATGGCCTTCATCACCACCTCCGCGTCGTGGACGAGAAAGACCAGCGGCGCGAGCAGGATGTAAGAGCGCAACCGCTATGGCAGTCACAGCCAGCGTGTGCTTGCCGCCGTATGCACTACAGCGGCGATTACGATTTGACGGGGCTGGATTTCGTAGATGAGACGATAATGGCCCTCGATCAACTCGCGAATATCCTCCGACTCGAACTCGGGCACAACGCGGCCGGACCGCGGGAACTGCGCGATCTGCTTCGTCCGATTCGTCAAACGATCAACGGTTCGTTGCGCGTAACGCTCCGAGTTCTGAGCGATGTACGCGTGAATCGCGCGGAGCTGGGCAAGCGCCGTATCAGACCAGACGACCTTCACCGCGGCAATCCGAAGCTTTCGCGCACATCCTCCACGGGAGTGACACGACCAGCGGCAGCATCCGCCAAGCCGGCCTCCACCGCCTGGCGGACGTAGATCTCGTACATGACGTCGTCCCAGGTGGCATCTTCGGGCAGCGCGTCCGCCAGCCTGCGCACCTTCTCCTTGACTCCAATTTCACTCATTTCGTCCTCGCGGCACGGGTTCTCTAAATCTCAGGCGTCCGACGTATCATTCGCAAGCACCCACACCTCTCAGCGCCAGCGGGTCCCGAACACCGTCTTGGCCAGGCGGCGGAGCAGCTCGTACTGCTTCGGGCGGTAGGGGAACCAGACGATCTCGCGCGGGAGCGCCACGCGCGTCTCGGCGACCGCCTTCACCACCGAGAACTCCAGCAGCCCCTCGTCGCCCATCATCCGCCCGAAGCCGCTCTCCTTCACCCCCCCGTACGGCAGCTCGGGGATCCCGAAGTTGATCAGCACGTCGTTGACCATCACCATCCCCGCCGCCAGCCGCCGCGCGATCCGCCGCCCGCGCGAGCGGCTCCTGGTCCACACGCTGGCGTTCAGCCCGAACGAGCCGGCGTTGGCCAGGCGCACCGCCTCGTCCTCGTCGCGCACGCGGATCAGCGGGAGCACGGGGCCGAAGGTCTCGCCGCGGTTCAGCTCCATCTCCGGCGTGGCGTCCACGATCAGCGTGGGCGCCCAGACCGGCCCCTCCTCGCTCAGCAGCTCGCCGCCGACCACCACGCGCGCGCCCCGCTCCCGCGCGTCCTCCACCACCCGCTCGATCACCTCGCGCTGCGGCCGGAAGATGAGCCGCCCCACGTCGTACTCCTCCCCCTTCGCCTGGGCCGAGGAAGCGACGCGGAGCCTGCGCATCTCCGCCTCCACCGCCGACGCGAAGCGGTCGTAGACGCGCTCCGGCACCAGGGCACGCTCGGTGGACATGCACACCTGGCCCGCGTTCGACATGGCGCCCCACACCACGCCGGCGGCCGCGCGCTCCAGGTCCGCGTCCTCGCAGACGATGGCCACGTCGTTGGCGCCCAGTTCCATCACCACGGGGGTGAGCGTCTCCGCCGCCGCCGCCATCACCCGCCGCCCCGTCCGCGGCGAGCCGATGAAGGCGATCTTGTCCACCCCCGCGGCCACCAGCGCCGCCCCCACCTCGCCCGCGCCCTCCACCACCTGCACGATCTCGGGGTGGTCGGGGATCGCCTCGCGCGCCAGGTCGCGCAGGATCGCCCCGCTCCTGGGCGTCACCTCCGAGGGCTTGACCACCACCGCGTTCCCGGCGAAGAGCGCGCTCACCGCGGGGATGCCGGGCATCGAGAAGGGGAAGTTCCACGGCGAGATGACGCCCACCACGCCGAAGGGCTGGTAGTACTTCCGCCCGGACTTGTTCACCAGGAAGCCGGTGCCCACGCGCTTCGGGCGCAGCACGCGCGGGGCCCGCCGCTCGTACGCCTTGATCAGCCCGGCCACGATCATCACCTCGTGCCCCAGCGCCTCGATGCGTGGCTTCCCCGTCTCGCCGTGGACGACGTCGATCACCTCGTCCATGCGCCGCATCAGCACGCCGCGCAGCGCCCGCAGCTTCCGGCTGCGCTCGCGCACGGAGAGCGCCCCCCAGGCGCGCTGGGCCTCCCGCGCCCGCTCCACCGCCGCGCGCACCGTCTCCTCCGCCGAGGGAGCCTCCGCCGCGCGCTCCCGCATCACCGTGCTCATTCGCCCCGACCTTTCCGTTTGGCACTTCGCACTTCGCACTCAGCACTTCGCACTGCGGTCTCGGGCGTGTCCCTCCGCTGCGCTCCGGGCCGGGCTGCGCGCGCCGTAGGGCACGATACGACTGTGCCCAACGGCGCCGGGCCACGTTCGCCACAAACCCCGTGGCGCCCGTGTCCCGGCCCTCCGGGCGCGCATCCCTCACGCAGGTCTCGTCCGGGCGACGAATTTCGTAGGGGCGAGCCTGCGAGTCCGAGCCCAGGCGGCATCGGCGCAAGAAGCCGCCTTTCGCGCATGCGCCTGCATCGCCGGTCGAGGCATGCCTCGCCCCTACGATTCCCCGTCCTCACCCGCCCGGTCCTCCACCTCGAACTCCGCCCCCAGCTCCTCGCGCAGCGCCGCCAGCACCGCCCGCGCCTCCGCGTCGAAGCGCGCCTGCTCCGCCGCGTCCCACGGCGAGGGGCCGCCGGGGTCGTTCCAGTCGATGCTCCGGTCGTACCACTCCAGCAGCGCCTGCACCCGCGCGCTGAGCCCCTCCGACAGCGGCAGCGCGTCCGCGTCCACGGGGTAGCCGAAGCGCCCGTGCGCCGCCTCGTTCGCCGCCCACAGGCAGATCCCCGACCCCGCGTCGAACATGAACTTCAGCCGGTAGACCGTCATCCCTGGCGTTAGCCGTCGAAGTTGCTGTTGCCATTGCAGTTGAAGCCTCGCACGCACCGAACCCGCGTCCGCACCGACGTTCACTGGCGAGGCTTTCTGTAGTCGTAGCCGCGGCTTCAGCCGCCTTCGACCCGAGCCTGCCCCGTGGCCGCCAACGTCCCCGCGCTCCCCATCCTCCCGGCCGGGTGCCGCGCCGAGATCCGCGCCGCCAGCACCGAGGCCAGCGCCATGATCGTCTCCTGCGGGTTCACCCCCGGCGCCGTGGGCAGGATCGACCCGTCCACCACGTAGAGCCCCGGCACCCCGTGGCGCTCCCCGTCCGGCGTGCACCCGCTGGTCGCCGGATCGGTCCCCAGGCGGCAGGTACCGTTCACGTGCGCCGAGAGGACGCCGAGCTGGTTGGGCCCCACCGGCCGCCGGTCGATCCCCGCCAACTCCGCGGGAGAAGTCATCCGGCACGGGTCCACGTGCACCGTCGTGGCCTCCGCCGCCCCGGCCGCGAAGTGGATGCGTGCCGCCGCCTTCATCCCCCGCCGGAGCAGCTCGCGCTCGCGCGGCCCCAGCCGGTAGCGGATGCGCACGCTACCGCGGCGGTTGACCGCCACCTCGCCGTTCGACCGCGCCCGGTCCGCCCCGTCGCGCGCCAGCACGATGAAGGGCGCCGTCTGCCGGAAGTGCCCCATCAGCTCCGCGTGCGGCGCCCCGAAGCCGGGGAGCGCCACCGCCGCCAGCGCCGGGTAGAACGGCGGGCACTCGATCCAGAAGCCGTACGCGTCGCCCCCCGTGCGCAGGAACTCGTCGCAGACGGCCGAGAGCGAGACGCCGCCCGCGCAGTACATCTCCCGCTCGTAGCGCCCGGCCACCACGGTCGTCGGGTGCAGCCGCAGGAAGCGCCCCACGCCCCCGCCCCCCAGCCCCGAGCGCTGCAGGAGCGCGGGCGTCCCCACCGCCCCCGCGGCCAGGATGACGACCGGCGCCTCGACCACCAGCCCCCCGCGCGGCCGCCCCGTCGCCCGGTCCAGCACCGCGGCGTGGACGCGCTTGAGCGGCGCCCGCCCGCCGGCCTCCGCCACCTCCACCCGCTCCGCCCGCGCGTCAGTGAAGAGCCGCGCCCCCGCCGCCAGCGCCGCGGGGACGTGCACGGCCGCCGTCCCCTGCCTGGCGTCGTAGCGGCACCCCAGCCCGCAGAAGCCCGAGCGCACGCACCCCTTCGCGTTGATCCGCACGGCGCGCGCGCTCCACCCCAGCGCCCGCGCGCCGTCCAGCAGCGCCCGGTTGGGCGGGTTGTGCGCGTCGTCCGGCACCGCGCGGGTGTGCGTCTCCTCCTCCACCCGCTCGAACTCCGGCGCCAGCTCCGCCGCCGACATGCCGGCCAGCCCGTGCTCCGCCGCCCACTCCTCCAGCACCCACCCGGGCGTGCGGAGCATGATCAACCAGTTGACCGTGGTCCCCCCGCCCACCCCGCGCCCCTGGAGCATCGGCACCGCCAGGTCGTCCGTGGCGCGGGCGCCGCCGTCGGCGTAGAGGAGGGGCGTCATCTCGGCCTCGCGCTCGGTGAAGTCCTCGCCGCGCCAGAAGCCGCCCTCCTCCAGCACCACCACCTCGTACCCCGCCTCGGCCAGCCGCGCCGCCGCCACCGCGCCCCCCGCGCCGGTGCCCACCACGCAGACGTCCGCCCGCACGCGCGTGTCCGCCGGGAGCCGCGCGCCCTCCGTCATTCCGCGCGCCCAGGGGTCCGCCACCGGGTCCAGCCGCGGCGGGGCGATGCGCGGCACGCGCGGGCCCTCGGGTCTCTCGCGCGCGACGGGCTCGTCGTCCGCCGCCGTGCCGGGGAGCGGGCCCTCCCAGGGGAAGGCGGGCCCGCGCTCGTGCAGCGGGCCCAGGTAGCCCATGCGCGGGAACGCCGCGGGGCGGGCGTAGTGGGTGGAGAGCACCAGCCGGCGCAGCGCCTGGAACACCGTGCGCCGTGCGGGGACGCGGCTCGTCTCCCAGCCGCGCAGCCACGCGTCCTGCCGCGCCGCCGCCATGCGGGTGAAGCGGACCGGCACGCCGCAGGTGAGCGCGGCCGTGGCCGGGTGGTCGAGCGCGGCGAGGAGCCGCGCGACCAGCCGCCCCTGCTCCGGGTCCATCCCGGCCAGGCGCGCCTCCACCGCGCGGGCGAGCGCGGCGGCCGAGGGGTCCGGCTCGTCCGGCAGGGGGACCATCCGCCGGCAGAGCGCCTCGAGCGTGGTGAGCTGCGCGGAGGTGAGGGTCATCCGGACGCCCGCCGCCTGGAGAAAGGGCCGGCGGAAGGCGCCGGCGGAAGGTGCAAGTGCGCGAGTCTCCGAAGCATACACGTCTCGCGGAGCCCGCGTCAAACGCGGCGGGTGCCGGGGGCCCTCGCGCCGGCCCGCGGCACGCGAAACCCCTGCTCCCGAGAGCCGTCGCAGAAGGGGTCGAAAGCACGCTATCTTGCGCCCGGACAATGGTTTCGGCCCGCGCGGAACGGCCCGTGACTTGCAGCCGTCACCGGCTCCCGCCCTGTGGAGAAAGGGGTGAGGCGGGCGGCCCGGAAACGGGGCCGCCATCCAGTCCGGAACGCAGGCAAGGAGGGAAGAAATGCGAGGCTACGGACGCGACTACGACGACCGCAACTTCCTGGAGCGCGCGGGCGACACCGTGCGCGGCTGGTTCGGCGGCGGCCGCGACTACGACCGCGACTACGGCTGGGAGGGCGGCCGCGGCGGGAGCATGGACCGCGACTGGGACCGCGGCGGCAGCTGGAGCGGCCGCACCGGCTGGGACCGCGGCGACTACGGCGGCCGCGAGAGCCCGGGGTGGAGCGGCGGCTCGCGCTGGAGCCGCGGCGGCGACTGGAGCGAACGCGACACCCGCGACGACTGGGGCGGCGGCGAGGACTGGGGCGGCGGCTACCGCGGGTACGGCCACGACTACGACATGGGCCGCGGCGGCATGCAGGGCGGGATGTCGGGCGGCTACGGCACCCACGGCTACTCGGGCCGCGGGATGGCCGGCGGCATGGGCGGCTACGGGAACACCGGCTTCCGCGGCGGCACGGGCGAGCGGATGGGCGGCGGCGGGTACATGGGCGGCGGAGCCGGCTACACCCGCGGCGGCACCTACGGCGCCACCGGCGGCTACGGCTCCGGCAACGACTGGGGCGACTACAACCGCGGCGGCTACGGCGGCGACCTGTTCCGCAACGCCCGCGGCGGCGGGGTGGAGCCCGGCCGGCACTTCCGCGGCTACGGCCACGGCTCGTCGGGCGGCCACGGCTACGAGCCCTACTGATCGGGCTCCGGCAGCCGATGGCCAGAGGCGGGCGTCCTGGATCCGGGGCGCCCGCCCTCGCTCGTTCCACGAGCGGCGTTGCAAAGGCCGCGGCAACAACTGCAGAAAGCCTCGCAGACCCCGCGAGGCTTCAACCGCGCAACCCCTCTTTTCTCCGCAGTCGATTTCGTCGCGCGAAGCGCCGAGGTGTTTCCCCTCTCCCGCAGTCTGGGAGAGGGGAGCGCGGCCCCTGGTCGTGAGGAACGAACGACCGGGGTCGCGCGGGGGAGAGGGCCCCCGCGCGAGGCATGCCTCGCCCCTACTCGTCCGCCCCGAACAGCCCCGCGTCGCCGGCCGCGCGCTTGCGCTTGCGCGGTGGGGGCGCCACGGGCTCGCTGGGGAAGTCGATCTCGTCGCCCTCGTCCTTCAGGTTGCCGTAGACGGCCCGGCCGCTCCGCTTGAGCGCGGCCAGGATGCGCTTCGCCTCGCCCGCGCTCGCGCCGGAGGCGGCCAGCTCGCCCAGCACCTCGCGCCATGCCACCGCCCGCCCCGCGTAGCGCCCCGCCAGCGACTCCCCCAGCGCGCCCAGGTCGATCCCCGCCGGCGCCTCCTCCTCCCCCGCCGGCAGCATCTCGGGGAACAGGTCGAGGACCGCATCTCCCGCGTCCCGCGAATCCCCCGCGGTCCTCGCGATCTTCGCCGATTCCCCCGTCTCCGCCGATTCCACCGACTCCGCAGGCGCGAAGACCGGCTGCGGCTCCTCCGCCGCCGGCGCTTCGGCCTCCGCCGGCGGGACGGGCTCCGCTGGGGGGACGGATTCGGCGGCGACGGCGGGGACGGTCTCCCCCCGCGCCGCCGCCTCGAAGGCGAGCGCGAAGGCGGAGTCCGAGGTGACCAGGAAGAGGTGGGCGGCCGCCCCGTCCGCCTCCAGCACCTCCGACCTCACGATGCGGCCGGGCGCCGCGGCCTCCAGCAGCCGGCGGAAGCGGCCGAGCACGCCGCCGAGCGCCGCCGCGACGCCGCCGGCCCGGGCCGCCGCGCGCCAGGCCGGGAGCCACTCGTGCTTCGCGTCGCCGAGCATGGCCGAGCACCCCTCGACGATGCGGCGCACGAAGCCCGGCAGGTCCGCCACGGGGCTGTCGTGGCGCGACTGCTTCTCGAAGTCCGCGGCGGGCAGGCGCAGCAGCACGTCCGCGCCCGGGCGCTGCACCAGCGGGCGGAGCACCTCCCAGGGGAGCTTGCGCGCCGAGGGCGGCGCCAGCCAGAAGAGCGAGCGCGCCCCGTCCGCGAAGCGCGCCACCTCCGCCGCCACCGCGGCGAAGTCCGCCTCCACCAGCGCCGCCTCCCCCGCCGCCAGGGAGGCGAAGTCGCGCGTGGCGCGCAGCCGCTCGCCGCCGGCCACGCGCTCCAGGTCCGCGTAGACGCGCTGCACGTACGCCGGGTCCTCCTCGACCAGGACGGCGTTCGCCCGCGCGCCGCCGGCCGCCGAGTCGAGCGCGCGCACCGCCGCCGCCGCCCGCGTCTCCTCCTCCGCCGCGCGCGCCACCCCGCTCCCGAACTGCAGCTCCGCCCCCGCGAAGCCGTCCACGTACAGCAGCCGCGCCTCCCCGTCCCCCGCCGCCCCGCGCGCCCACGCCGCGACGCACCCGCCCAGCACCTCGCGCAGGGCGGCATCGGGGAAAGGGGGGAGCATGGGTGTCGTACTCACGGGCACGGAAGCGGGACGGGGTGGACGCGCGTGGTGAAGATTAGCCCCGAAAGAAAGCCGAATCAAGGACGCCGCGCGATCCCGCCCGGCCCTCCGTCCCGATGCACCGTCCCGGCGCGTTGTTTCCGCGGTCGAAGCCTCGCGGGGTCGGCGAGGCTTTCTGTAGTTGGAGCCGCCGATTCATCCTCCCCTGCATGGCCGGGCGATGCGGACGCGGCGGCCCGCGGGTTGCGCCGGGCGCTTCCAGGCTCCATAGTCGGAGCAGAACCTTCCACGGAGATCGGAAATGAAGAAGAGCCTCGCCGCCGTGTCGGCGCTCGCGGTCCTGCTGTCGGGCTGCCTCATCCCGGGCTACATGCGCCAGCAGCCCCCGCCCCCCGTGCGCGGCGAGCTGCTGGTGGGCGTCAACACCCTGAGCCGCACCCTGAACGAGCCCGGCACGGTGGTGCTGCACGTGGGCCGCGACCGCCAGAGCTACGACGCGGGGCACATCCCCGGCGCGCGCTTCGTCGCGCTCTCGTCGCTGGTGACCGAGCGCGAGGGGGTGCCCAACGAGCTGCCCCCCGTGGCGCAGCTCGAGGAGGCGTTCGAGGCGGCGGGCGTCTCCGACGACTCGCGCGTGGTGCTCTACGGCGACCTGGACGGGCTGGCGGCGGCGCGCGCCTTCTTCACCCTGGACTACCTGGGCCACCCGAGCGTGGCCCTGCTGAACGGCGGGCTGGAGACCTGGCGCGAGGCGGGCAACCAGGTGGAGACGGCGGCGCCCACGGTGCAGCGCGGCTCGTTCACGCCCCGCCCGCGCCCCGAGGTGCTGGCCGACGCCGAGTGGGTGCGGAGCCACCTGAACGACAGCACGGTGCTGATCCTGGACGCGCGGCCGCCCGCCGAGTTCACGGGCACCGAGCCGGGGCCCGGCGTCACCCGCCCCGGGCACATCCCCGGCGCGAAGAACGTGTTCTGGCGCAACACCATCGTCTCCGACGAGAACCCCCAGCTGCGCAGCCGCGACGTGCTGCGGGCGCTGTTCAAGCTGGCCGGCGCCACCCACCCCGCCGAGGCGGTGGTGGAGACGCGCGAGCGCGAGCGGGAGGCGCGCGAGCGGGCGCGCCTGGAGGGGAACCGCCGGCGGGCCGCGACCCCGGTGGCCCCCGTGACGGGGAGCACGGTGGTGACGTACTGCCGCACCGGCGTGCAGGCCAGCTTCCTCTACTTCGTCGCGCGCTACCTGGGGTACCAGACGAAGATGTACGACGCCTCCTTCGCCGACTGGAGCCGCCGCGGGAACGACTTCCCGGTGGAGCGGTGAACGGCGGTGCGAAGTGCGAAGTGCTGGTTGCGAGGTCCGGGAGGATTCGTGCGCTTCGAGCGCATCGGTGCGACGGTGGGAGCCCTCTCCCTGGCGCCTGAGGCGCGGTCCCTCCCCCAGAACAGCCCGGGGAGGGACTTCGGCGCTGGGCGCGACGAAACCGGGCGCCGGGGCGAGGTGTTTGCGGTTGAAGCCTCGCGGGGTTTGCGAGGCTTTCTGTAGTTGTAGCCGCGGCTTTAGCCGCCTTTCCGGTGCGGCGCACGCGCGACGAAACCCCGCGTGAGGGATGCGCGCCCGGAGGGCCGGGACGCGGGCGCGCCGGGGGTTTGGCGCGAACGCGGCCCGGCGCCGTGGGGCACGGTCGTATCGTGCCCTACGGCGCGCGCAGCCCGGCCCGGAGCGCAGCGGAGGGACACGCCCAAACCCGTAGTGGTAGTCAGCAGTTCGCGGCAGTCGAGCTCACGGGAAGGAGGAGGGGATGGACGCGACGACGACCTCGCGCAAGGTGACGGTGAGCTGCCCCTTCTGCGGCAGGCTCAACCGCGTGGACCTGGCCCGCGCGCAGGACCGGCCCAGGTGCGGCGAGTGCGGCAAGCCGATCCTGCTCGACCGCCCGGTGCACGTCTCCGACGCCGACTTCGACCGGGTGATCGCCGACGCGCAGGTGCCCGTGCTGGTGGACTTCTACGCCGACTGGTGCGGCCCCTGCAAGATGATGGCGCCCTTCCTGGACGAGGTGGCGCGCTCGCGCATGGGCACGGTGCTGGTGGCCAAGCTCGACACCGACCGCAGCCAGCGCACGACCGCGCGCTTCGACATCCGCTCGATCCCCACGCTGATGGTCTTCAAGAACGGCCAGGCGGTGGACACGCAGGTCGGCGCCCTCCCCCGCGCCCGCATCGAGCAGATGGTGGACGCCGCGCTCCGTTAGCCGCGGCCGCGTGGACGCACTGGTCCGGATCGCGGGCACGGGCCGCTACCTCCCGGGCCGCGTGCTCGCCAACGCCGAGGCCGCCCGCGCCGCCGGCGTCGACGAGGCGTGGATCGTCCGCCGCACCGGCATCCGCGAGCGCCGCGTCGCCGGGGACGGCGAGGGCACCGCGGCGATGGCGCTCCACGCCGGCCGCGCCGCGCTCGCCTCCGCCGCCCTCCCGCCGGACGACGTCGGCCTGATCGTCGTCGCCACCTCCACCCCCGACCACCTCACCCCGCCCACCGCCTGCGAGCTGCAGGCCGCGCTCGGCGCCGCTCGCGCCGCCTGCTTCGACGTGGAGGCGGGCTTCGCGGGGTGGACGTACGCGCTCGTCGCCGCCCGCGCGCTCCTGCGGGCGGGAGACGCGGACGCCGCGCTGGTCGTGGGCGCGGAGAAGCTCTCCACCGTCACCGACCGCGCCGACCCGGCCACGGGGCCGCTCTTCGGCGACGGGGCGGGAGCGGCGGTGCTGGCGCGCGGCGCGGGCCCGCTGGCGGTGCGCGCCGTCTCGTGGTGGGCGGACGGGCGGCTGGCGGGCGCGCTCCAGCGCCCCGCGGGCGGCTCGGCGCAGCCGTTCGACCACGGCGTGCTGGAGGAGCGCTCGCACCTGCTGCGCATGGAGGGGACGAAGCTCTTCCGCGCCGCCGTGCGCACGATGGCGGAGCAGGCGAGGATCGCGCTGGCGCGCGCCGGAGTGGAGATGGAGGAGGTCGGCCTCGTGGTCCCGCACCAGGCCAACCTGCGCATCGTCGAGGCGCTGGCGCGGGAGCTGGGGACGGGGATGGAGCGCGTGTTCGTGAACGTGGACCGCTACGGCAACACCGGCGCGGCCACGGTCCCCATCGCGCTCGACGAGGCGCTCGCCGCCGGCCGCGTCGACCCCGGGCGCCCCACGCTGCTGGTCTCCTTCGGCGCCGGGGCGACGGCGGGCGCGGTGGTGCTCGGCTGAAGGCGGGGCTCGCCGCGGGCGCCTGAAGACGCCCGCTGGAGCTACGGGACACCCTGCGGGCCGGCTCGCGCGGGTCCGATGCCTGGACCCCTCACCCACCCACGGGCGGCGCCAGCTCCACCGACCACTGCAGGCGCGTGTCGGGGGCGAGCGAGCCGGCGACGGAGCAGTACTTCTCGAACGAGAGCTGGACGGCGCGCTCCACCTGCTCGATCGGCGACGTGGTGGCCACGCGGAAGGTGAGGTGGGCGTCGGTCAGGCGGCGCGGGGGGTCGGGCGCGCGCGAGAAGCGGACGGAGACGGAGAGCGAGGCGGGCGGCGTGCGGCGCTTCTCCAGGTACTCGACCACGTCCACGGCCGAGCAGGAGGCCAGCGCCGCCACCAGCGCGTCGACGGGGCTGGGGGCGGCCTGGCGCTCGCCGTCCACCAGCAGGGTGGGCCCGGCGGCGGGCCCCCCGCGGAAGCGCGTCCCGCCCTCCCAGAACACCTCGACCGGATACTCCACCGGCACCCCTTCGGGCATCTCCCCCTCCTCGCGTGTACGTGGTGGACCCGCGTCAAACGAAGCGGGGGAGGCCCGCCCGTCAATAGGTGCGGGGCCCGCCGCCGTAGGGGCCGTGCGGCCCGCCGGGGTCGCGCGTGCGGGTGCGCGTGGTGGCCGTGATGATCCCGATCCCCAGAAGCACGATCACTCCCACCACGATCCAGGTGGTGGGCGCCCCCAGCAGGTACGCCGCCAGCGCCAGCCCGATGACCAGGATCAGGAACCCGATCAGGTACGTCGTGAACGAAGACATACGGTTCTCCGGATTGGATTTGCGCCTCTCTCGCGCGCCGGAGATGCAGGGACGGTGCCGGAGGGGAAGTGCGGGAGTGCGGGAGTGCGGGAGTGCGAAAGTACGAAAGTGCGAAAGGTACGAAGTACGAGGTACGAAGTACGTCAACCGCGATCTGTCATTCCGAGGGAGCCCCGCGCCGAGCCCGAGGCTGCGTCGATGGTCGGGGCGACCGAGGAATCTACCCACCCTGCCGCGTGGGTCGCCGACGCGCACGGGATTGGCCCTGCCTGCACCTGACGCCGCCTCTACGCACCGGAGCCGCCCCCACACCGAACGAGCCCGCGCAGGCGGGCTTTTCGCTGTCGTTGCCGCGGGTTCACCCGCATTCCATCGGCACCTCGCCGATCCGTCACAGCTTCCCCACGTGCCGCGCCGCGAGCGCCTCCAGCTCCGCGTGCACCAGGCCGTTGCTGGCCAGGATGCGTCCCGTGGCGAGCGGCGGCTCCGCGTCGCCCGGCCAGCCGGTGACGCGGCCGCCCGCCTCGGCCACCAGCAGCATCCCCGCCGCCACGTCCCACGGCGCCAGCCCCACCTCGAAGAAGCCCTCCACCCGCCCCGCCGCCACGAACGCCAGGTCCAGCGCCGCGCTCCCGGCGCGCCGCACGTCGTGCGTGCTGCGCACCGCGTCGGCCACCAGCAGCATGTAGGCGTCCAGGTCGCCCTTCCCCTGCTTGAAGGGGAAGCCCGTCGCCAGCAGCGAGCGGGCGAAGGCGTCCACGCGGCTCACCCGCATCGGCTCTCCGTTCAGGAAGGCGCCGCCGCCGCGCACCGCGTGGAACACCTCGCCCAGGAACGGCGCGTGGACCACCCCCACCGCCGGCCCCGCGTCGTCCGCCAGCGCGATGCTCACCGCCACGAACGGGTGCCCGTGCACGAAGTTCGTGGTCCCGTCCACCGGGTCCACGATCCAGCGCCGGCCGTCCGCGACCGCCGCCGACGACAGCTCCTCGCCCACCAGCCGGTCGTCCGGGAAGGCGGCGCGCAGGCGTTCTCCGATCAGCCGCTCCGCCGCCTCGTCCACCGCGGTCACCAGGTCGGCGCGCTCCTTCTCGCGCACCTGGTCGGCCCCCGCGCGCGCGGCCACCAGCGCCGCCGCTCCTGCCGCCGCGGCGAGCGCCGCCGCCAGCTCGGCGGCGAAGGGGGCGCCCGGTGCGGCGCCCGTGGTCACGGAACTTGCTGGAGCCGAGGAACTTTCGGGGCGCATGCGCGGTAGCCGCGGTCCATCTCTGGAAGGAACGTTCGTCCGGGAGGACCGCAGATTGGCGGCCGGACGGCCCACGCGCAATATGGCGGGATCGGCGGAAGCGCCGTAGATTCGGCGCTTTCCGCGTCGCCGCCCCGTCACGCCCGCACCGGCTCCGACTCACCCCGGCAGCCCGAGCGAGCGAAGGAAGTCCACCCGGCCGGAGCCCGTCAGCGCGGCCGGCACACCCTCACCCGAATCGCCCATGAGCATCGATTCCCCGGAGACCCCGCGGTCGGGCGGCGCCGCCGTCCTCGAGCGCCCGCGGACGCCGCCCCGCCCCCCGAGCGAGGACACCGCCTTCTTCGGCCACCCGCGCGGCCTGTCGACGCTCTTCTTCACCGAGATGTGGGAGCGGTTCTCGTACTACGGGCTCCGCCCCCTGCTGGTGCTGTTCATGTCGGCCGCCCTGGCCAGGGGCGGCTTCGGCTTCGACCGCGACCAGGCCTCGGCCATCGTCGGCATCTACGGCGCGTGCGTGTACCTGGCCTCGCTCCCGGGCGGCTGGGTGGCCGACCGGCTGCTGGGGCTCCGCCGCGCCATCCTCATCGGCGCCATCCTCATCACCTCGGGCCACTTCTCCATCGGGCTCTCCGGCTTCGCGGGGCAGGGGACGGGGGGGAAGATCTTCTTCTTCCTGGGCCTCCTCCTCATCGTCTTCGGCACGGGGCTGCTCAAGCCGAACATCTCGGCCATCGTCGGCGACCTGTACCCCGAGGGCGGCTCGCGGCGCGACGCGGGCTTCTCCATCTTCTACATGGGGATCAACCTGGGCGCCTTCCTGGGCTTCCTCATCACCGGCGCGCTGGGCGAGAAGGTGGACTGGCACGCGGGCTTCGCCGCCGCGGGCTTCGGGATGCTGATCGGCCTGCTGGTGTACACGCTCACCGCGCGCAAGACGCTGGGGAGCATCGGGATGGAGCCCACGCGCCACCCCGACGCGGCGGTGCAGGCGCGGCAGGAGAAGAGCGTCAAGCTGTGGCTCGCCGCTGGCCTGGGCGTCATCGTCCTGGCGTTCGTCCTGGCCGCGGCGGGCGTGTTCGTCCCCGACGCGCAGGTGATCGGCCGCTACATGACGGGCGCCATGATCAGCATGGCCGCCCTCTTCTTCGGCTACGTGTTCCTGGCCGGCGGGCTGGACGGCGACGAGAAGCGGCGGGTGGCGGTGATCGTGGTGCTGTTCCTCTTCGCCGCCATCTTCTGGAGCGCGTTCGAGCAGGCGCCCACCTCGCTCAACCTCTTCGCCGCCGACTTCACCGACCGCAACATCGGCGGGTGGGAGGTGCCGGCCACCTGGTTCCAGTCGATCAACGCGCTGTTCATCATCCTGCTGGCGCCGTTCTTCGCCGCGCTGTGGGTGTCGCTGGGGCGGCGCGGCCGCGACCTGTCGAGCCCCGCCAAGTTCGCCATGGGGCTGTTCTTCGCCGGCCTCGGCTTCGCCATGATGATCTTCGCCGCCAACGCGGTGGTCTCCAGCGGCGGCGCGCTCAAGGTCTCGCCGATGTGGCTGGTGGGGAGCTACTTCTTCCAGACCGTGGGCGAGCTGTGCCTGTCGCCCGTGGGCCTGTCGTCCATGACCAAGCTGTCGCCGCGCAAGTTCGTGGGGCAGATGATGGGGATCTGGTTCCTGGCCTCGGCGCTGGGCAACCTGATCGGCGGCCTGGTGGGCGGCCACGTGGACCCCGAGAAGCTGGAGCAGATGCCGAAGCTCTTCACCACCACCACGCTCTTCCTGATGGCCGCCACCGTCATCCTGGGCCTGCTGGTGATCCCGATCCGCCGCATGATGGCCGACGTGCCGCACCAGGGCGGCACCCGCGCCGCGCACTGATGGCCGGAGCCTCCGGTCACCGATACATCGGGGGCGCGCCTTCGGGCGCGCCCCTCGTGCTTCCGGCACGCAACGCGCAGGCGCTCCATGGAGCGAGGGAAGCCGATGCGGCGCGACGACGAGGGCTGGGCGATGACGGACGAGGAGATCGGCGAGCGGATCCGCGGGCGCGGCCTGGAGGTCGAGTACGTCCGCGAGCTGCTGGCGAGCCTGGGCCACGACCCGGCCGACGGCTTCGGCGACGCCGCCATCCGCGCGCTGGAGGAGGCCACCCTGGAGCAGCGCCGCAGCGCCGCCCTCCGCACCCTCCACCTGGGCGGCGACGACGCCGGTTCCCCCGGAGAATGAGGGGACGTCGGCCGGAGAACGAGCGGCCCCGCCCGGTGCTTCCGGGCGGGGCCGCTCGCTTTCCGAACGATGACCGGAGGATCGAAGAGGCTACCCAACCGCCTCAGTCGTCCACGTCGATCGGCTCGCGGTGGTGGAGGGCCAGCCACCCCTTCGCCACCCGCCCGACGTACCAGCCGAGGTACACCGCCCCCACCAGCAGCGCCGCGGGCCGCTCGGCCGGCTCGGGCAGCAGCAGGGAGGCGAGCCCCGCGCCGATCGCCGCGAGGATGCCGTAGCCGAGCCCGCGCCAGAAGGTGGAGATCTGCCACTGGAAGTGGCTCTCCAGCCAGGTCCCGCGCACGGCGCCGCGGTTCAGGCCCGCGATGATGGCGCCGATCAGCCCGCCGCCGCCCGCCAGCCAGGCGAGCGTCTGGAACACGTAGGCGGCGTGGGCCCAGCGCACCTTGCGCTCGACGACGGCGGGAGGCTGGGCGGTGATGGGAGGGGCGACGGGGAAGTCCATCCGCGTTGCTCCTGCGGAAGGGCGGCCGGGTGGACCGGGCAGAGAGTCCCCGGTCCGGCGGGGACGATCAACGGTAGCGGAATCCGCACGGCGGATCAATGCCGCGCCGCCGTGTCGCTTGACTTGGGCGGGTCGGCGCGTGTACCCGTACAGGGAACCCGTGCCGATCCGCATGTTCCACATCGACCCGTCGGACCCGACTCCCATCGAGGCGCAGCTCGTCCGCACCATCCGCTCGGCGGTGGGGGCGGGGCTGCTGTCCGCGGGCGAGCCGCTGCCCACCGTGCGCCAGCTCGCCGTGGACCTGCGCGTGGGCGCCAACGCGGTGGAGCGCGCCTACGAGGAGCTGGAGCGGCAGCAGGTGCTCGCAACCCGCGCGGGGGTCGGCACCGTAGTACGCGCGTCGGCCGACGAGATCCGCCGCGAGGAATTGCTCGACGAGCTGAGCGCGCTGGAGGACACCCTCCTGCGCGAGGCCGCGGAGCTGGGGTTCTCGCTGGACGACGTGATCATCCACCTCGACAGCCGCCGCGGGCGGCAGGAGTAGCGCATATGCCTGGCGTCGCCATCGTGCCCGCCGGCTCCGGCCAGAACCTTCCCAGCGGCAAGGCGCCGCGCCCCAACATCCTGGGCGCCGTCTCGTTCCTGGTTCCCGCGGCCGCGGGCGCCGCCGCCACCGCGCTCACGCTGAGCCCGGTCGGGCTGATCGTGGGCGCCGGGATCGGGCTGGTGGCCGCCCTCTCGCCCAAGATCGCCCGCCAGTGGGAGCGCGCGGTGGTGCTGCGCTGGGGGCGCTACGTGGGGCTCCGGGGCCCCGGGCCGTTCTGGGTGATCCCCTTCGTCGACACCATCCCGTCGTGGATCGACCAGCGCACCATCACCACCAGCTTCTCGGCCGAGCAGACGCTCACCGCAGACACGGTGCCGGTCAACGTCGACGCGGTGCTCTTCTGGACCGTGTACGACCCCGAGAAGGCCGCGCTGGAGGTGCAGGACTACGTGCAGGCGGTGAGCTGGGCCGCGCAGACGGCGCTGCGCGACATCATCGGCCGCACCTCGCTCACCGAGCTGCTGCGCGGGCGGATGCAGATCGAGAAGGAGCTGCAGGCTTTGATCGACCACCGCACCACCCCCTGGGGCGTCACCGTGCACTCGGTGGAGATGCGCGACGTGGTGATCCCGGCCGCGCTGCAGGACGCCATGAGCCGCGAGGCGCAGGCCGCGCGCGAGAAGCAGGCGCGCATCATCCTGGGCCAGGCCGAGGTGGAGATCGCCAAGCTCTTCGAGCAGGCCTCGGAAGCGTACCAGCACAACCCCACGGCGCTGCAGCTGCGGCAGATGAACATCCTGTACGAGGGGCTCAAGCAGAAGGGCGGGATGATGGTGGTGCCCAGCAGCATCGTGGACTCGATGGGCCCCTCGGGCGTGCTGGCCGCCACCGCGCTGGCCAGCCAGGCGCAGGCCCAGCAGCGCCAGGCCGCCCGCGACGCGGACGTGGCGCGGGCGGAGGAGGAGGCCGCCTCGGCCCCGCCCCGCGGGCTCCCCGACCTCGCGTCGCTGCCCACCCCGATCGGGTGATCGGGGGGAGGCCCCCCGCCGGCACTCTGCCGCGCGGGGGCCTCGCCTTTCCGCCACCAGCTTTCGACTTCGCCGGATGACGGAAGCCTTCCGCCCCGTTCCCTTCGACCGCGCCCGGCTCAGGCGGTCGGTCGCGGCCGCCGGCGTGCGGGTCACCGAGTCGGTGCACCCGCCCAGCCACACCATCGCGGCGCACGCGCACGAGTGCGCCACGGCCACGCTGGTGCTGGGCGGCGGCTTCGAGGAGACCTGGCGCACGGCGGGCGCATCGGCGCGCCAGGAAGTCACCGGCGCCTGGTTCCGCCCCGCCGGCGAGGTGCACGTGGACCGCATCGGGCGCGACGGGCTGCACACCGTCGGCGTGCAGTTCGACGCGGGGCGGCTGGACGGGCTCGGCGCGCCGGCCGCGCTCTTCGACGGGTGCCGCCACGTGCGCTCGGGCGAGCTGGCCGCGCTCGGGCGCCGCTTCCGCCGCGAGCTGGCGCGCGACGACGACGCGTCTCCCCTCGCCGTCGAGGCGCTCGCCCTGGAGCTGCTGGCCCTCGGGTGGCGGGCGGACGCCGCGCGGGGCGAGGGGCGGCCGCCCGCCTGGCTCGCGCGCGTCCGCGACCGGCTGCACGCCGAGTTCGCCCGGCGCGACCTGAGGCTGGCGGCGCTGGCGGCCGAAGCGGGGGTGCATCCGGTGACGCTCGCGCGCTCGTTCCGGGCGTGCTACGGCGAGTCGGTGGGCGAGTGCGTCCGGCGGCTCCGCATCGAGTGGAGCGCCACCGCCCTGGCCTCCGGCGCGCCGATCTCGCGGGTGGCGCTCTCGGCTGGCTTCGCCGACCAGAGCCACTTCACCCGCGCGTTCCGGCGGGCGCTGGGGGTGACGCCGGCGGAGTGGCGGCGCCGCCCGTCTTCACGAACACCCACAGGAACGCCTGCACGTACGCCGGGCGCGCCGCTTCCGCCGGCGCGATCGTGAACTCGGCGGCCGGGCTCGTCCGCGCCGGGTCCACCGTGAAGCGCCGCGGCCCCACCCGCCAGACGCGCTGCTCCTGCCCGAACCAGCGGCGGAAGAGCGCGCCCTCCCTCACGAACAGCTCCAGCGGGAAGCGGTTCTCGTAGCGCCCCGCGTAACTCGCCATCTCCGCCGCGCTCATCGTCACCTCCGGCTTCGCGGCCGGCGCCGGCGCCTCGGGCCACGCCACGCCCAGCGCCGCGAAGCCCAGGTCCGCGATGCGGTCGGGGCGCACCCCCTCCCGGTTCAGCAGCACCACCACGCCCAGGCCCCGCGCGGGAAGGATCCGCACCAGCGCGCCGAAGCCGTCCATCTGCCCGTCGTGCCACACGCTCGGCACCCCCCGCCAGGTGCCGGTGAAGAGGCCGTAGCCGTACGCCGCGTCGGTGAACAGGTTCGGCACCTCCACGTGCCGCCCCCGCACGCGCGCCACGGCGGCCGCGGGGAGCGCCTGCCGCCCGCCGACGCGTCCATCCGCCATCAGCGCCGCCAGCAGCCGGGCCATGTCCCGCGCGCTGCTCCAGGCGTAGCCCGCCGGCCAGAGGCGCGTGTCGTCGGCGTACGACGGGATCCGCCGCGGCTCCTGTCCGGGAGGCGCCGCGTGCCCCACCGCCGCCGGGCGGGTGAGCGCCTCCAGCGGGCGGTAGGTGGTGCGCTCCATCCCCAGCGGCGCCAGCACCCGCTCGCGCGCCAGGTCCGCGAACGGCTTTCCCGCCGCCTCCTGCGCCGCCAGCCCGGCCAGCGCATACCCGGCGTTGGAATAGGAGAAGAGCCCCGGCAGCAGCGGCGCCCACTCCGCCGTCCAGGTGCGCGGGTACGCGGCGAGGGCGCCCTCGTCGTGCAGCCCGCCCGCGCCGGGGACGTCGCGCAGGCCGGACGAGTGCGACAGGAGCTGGTGCAGGGTGAGCGCGCCGAGCCGCGGCGGGAGGCCGGAGACGTACGTCCGCGCCGGGGCGTCGAGGCGGAGGGCGCCCTGCTCGGCGAGGACGGCCAGGAGGAGCGCCGTGAGCACCTTCGACGCGGAGCCCACCTGGAACAGCATGTCCGCCGTCACCGGCGCGCCCGTCTCCACGCTCGCCGCGCCGATGCCGCCCGCGTAGACCACGCTGTCGCCGCGCACCAGCGCCACCGCCGCGCCCGGCACCTTCGCCGCCGCGAGCTCCGCGCGCACCGCCCGCTCGAAGGCGGCGAAGCTCGTGTCCGCCGCGCCCGCCTGCGCCCGGCCGGGCCCCGCGGCCGCGCAGAAGGCAACCACGCCGACGCACGCCAGGTATCTCATCGATCGACACGCCTCGAAGTCCACCGGGAACCGACGAACGCCGGGAAGATAGCGCGCCGCCGCCCGCGCGTCTTGCACGGGCGAAGCGGCCTGGAACGCGGCGGACGCGGGCGGCGGCCGACGCGGGCGCTCAGTCGAGCAGCTCTGTCATCAGGTTGTCGAAGAGGACGTGGCTCCAGCAGGCGTTGCGCAGCTCCTGCGACTGGCCGCGGAACCAGGCGTGGGTGACCTGCTTGGCGCGGTTGCCCAGGAACTCCACGGCGGGCACGTGGTCCGCGTCGGCCGCCACCAGCACGGCGCAGTCGTAGTGGCCGTCGAGCCCGAAGCGGATCAGGTCGGTCACCAGCGCCGTGTCGATCCCCTTCTCGACGGTGCGCTGGATGGAGCGGCGGCAGTGCGGGCAGACGGTGATCGGCAGGCGGCAGCCGTGGTTGGTGCACTTCGCCGGGCTGAGCGGCGCGCGCTCCTTGAGGAACACGTCGTAGCCGGTGAAGCCGTCCATCGCGTTGAAGAAGCGGCGCAGCCCGGCGTCCTTCCCCAGCCCCGGCGCGTACGACGCGTAGACGTGCGTCCCGGCGTAGACCGCGTCCTCCCGCACCTGCCGCACCAGCACCTCGTACAGCCGCCGCTCCCAGGGGATGCGCACCGGCCGCCTGCCGCCCCGCCGCGCGTGGTAGTCGTTCCAGGTGAGCTGCAGGTTCCAGAAGTCGATGAAGATCTTCACGCGAGGGGGCATAAGGGGCGGCGGCGGGAGGTGGGGCAAAAAAACGGGGAGCCTAAGCTCCCCGGGGCTGTAACGCTGGCCGACCAACCAACCGCACACCGGCCAGGGACCGACAACGCCGACAAGCTACATCGCGCCGCGCTGCCTGTCAAGAGTGTACCCTCTTCCCCACAACCGGACCGCCGATCCCGTCCCCGACATCGACCGGACGAGCATGCCTTACCCCCTGCGACCCCGCACTTTCGCACTTTCGCACTTTCGCACTTTCGCACTCACGCACTCACGCACTTCCCTACTCCCCGTACGGCACCCAGATGTTCTTGACGTGCGTGGCCTGGCGCAGGAACTCGTGCCCCTCGCCCTGGACGGGGTCGAACCAGTCGCGCGGCCTGCCGTAGCTCACCCAGGTGCGCTTCATGTTCCCCGCCGAGAGGCGCTCCACCAGCTCGCTCCCCTCGGCGCTCCCGAAGTACCACATCGACTCCACGTCGTCGTGGGCGGCCAGCGTCTGCACCAGCTCGTCGCGGCGGCCGGTGACGATGTTGACCACGCCGCCGGGGACGTCGGAGGTGTCGAGCACCTGGTAGAAGTCCGTCGCCGCCAGCGGCCAGCGCTCCGAGGGGATTGCCACCACCGCGTTGCCCATGGCCACCGCGGGGGCCACGGTGGAGACGAAGCCCAAGAGCGGCGCCTCGTCGGGGCAGGCGATGCCCACCACTCCGATCGGCTCGGGCATGGCGAGCGTCACCATGCGGAACGGGGTGTGGTGCACGTCGCCGTCCCACTTGTCGGCCAGGGCCGCGTAGGTGTAGAGGCGGCGGATGGTGAGCTCCACCTCCTGCGCGGCCCTCCCCTCGTCGCCCGTCATCGAGGCGATGCGGCGGGCGAACTCGGCGTCGCGGGCGGCCAGGTTCTCGGCCAGGTAGTAGAGCACCTGCGCCCGGTTGTGGCCGGTGGACTTCCCCCACCCGGCGGCCTTGTGCGCCGCCTCCACGGCGTTGCGCACGTCCTTGCGGTTGCCCAGGCCCACCTCGCCCACCAGCCGCCCGTCGGCGCCGTGGACGGCCAGCGAGTAGCCGGAGTCGGGGCGCGCCTGCTTGCCGCCGACGTACATCTTCGCCGTGCGGTCGATCGGCGGGAGCACGGGGCCGCGGCCGCGCGCGGTGTCGGCCTTCGGCGCCTTCGCCTTCGTCTTCGCCGGCTGTCCCCCGTCCCCCGTCCCCCGTGTCTTGCCGGCCTCCTTCTCCCAGCGCGGCTTGGCGTACTCCCACAGCCCCTCGCGCCCGCCCTCGCGCCCGAAGCCGCTCTCGCGGTAGCCGCCGAAGCCGCTGGCCGCGTCGAAGACGTTGGTGCTGTTGATCCACACCGTCCCCGCCCGGATCTTGGGGGCGATGTCGAGCGCCAGGTTGATGTTCTCGGTCCACACGCTGGCGGCCAGGCCGTACGGGGTGTTGTTGGCCAGCGCCACCGCCTCGGCCGGGGTGCGGAAGGTCATCGAGACCACCACGGGGCCGAAGATCTCCACCTGGGCAATGGTCGACGAGGGCGAGACGTCGGTGAAGAGGGTGGGCGGGTAGAAGCACCCCTCGGTGGGGCAGCTCCACGAGGGCTGCCACATGGTCGCCCCCTCCTCCACCCCCTGCCGCACCAGCCCCTGGATCTTCTCCAGCTGCACCGGGGCCACGATGGCGCCGATGTCCACCGCCTTGTCGAGCGGGTCGCCCACGCGCAGCGTCTCCATCCGCGCCCTGAGCTTCTCGGTGAGGCGCGGCGCGGTCCCCTCCTGGGCCAGGATGCGGCTCCCGGCGCAGCACACCTGTCCCTGGTTGAACCAGATGGCGTCGACCACGCCCTCCACCACGCTGTCCAGGTCGGCGTCGTCGAACACCACGAAGGGGCTCTTCCCGCCCAGCTCCAGCGACAGCTTCTTCCCGCTCCCCGCCGTGGCCACGCGGATGATGCGGCCCACCTCGGTCGAGCCGGTGAAGGCGACCTTGTCGACGTCCGGGTGCTCGACGATGAGCGCGCCGGTGCGCCCGTCGCCGGTGACGATGTTGACCACGCCGGGCGGCAGCCCCGCCTCGCGGCAGACGTCGGCGAAGAGGAGGGCGGTGAGCGGGGTGAACTCGGCGGGCTTGAGGACCACGGTGTTCCCCATCGCCAGCGCGGGGGCGATCTTCCACGCCAGCATCAGCAGCGGGAAGTTCCACGGGATGATCTGCCCCACCACGCCCACGGCGGCGTAGTCGCGCAGCTCGGGGTCGCTCTCCATCAGCTGCGCCCACCCGGCGTGGTGGTAGAAGTGCCGGGCGACGAGCGGGATGTCGATGTCGCGCGACTCGCGGATCGGCTTGCCGTTGTCGAGCGACTCCAGCACGGCGAAGAGGCGCGAGTGCTTCTGGACCTGGCGCGCCAGCGCGTACAGGTAGCGCGCCCGCCCGTGCCCGCCGAGCGCCTGCCAGTCGGCCAGCGCCTGCCGCGCGGCGCGGATGGCCGTCTCGACGTCCTCGCGCCCGCCCTGGGCCACCTTCGCCAGCACCCTGCCGTTGGCGGGGTTGATGGTGTCGAAGTACTCGCCCTCGGCCGGCTCGCGCCACTCGCCGGCGATGAAGTGGCGGGTGGCGCCCCCCTGCTCCTCCAGCCAGCGCAGGGCGGGCGAGGCGCTCTCGGGGGCGGGTCCGTACTCCAGCGTCTCGAAGATCTCGGCGATGCTCATGGGCTCGTTCTCGGCGGGTTCCGCGGCCGGCGAAATCGCCCGGCGCGGACCATCATAATGCATGGCGCGCTTTCGCGCACTCGCGCCGGCGCGCACCTTCTTCGCTCCCGTGCTTCCGTTCACCTCTTCCCGGGCAGGCGGCGATGGCTTCCAGACTCCTCTTCGAGCGGGCGCCGAGCGGCTTCCGCACCGTGCAGGGCGGGGTGGTCGAGGACCTCCAGGGCGCGCTGGTGGCGGCCGGGTTCGACGTGCAGGGCGTGGACGGCGTCTTCGGCGGCAACACCGAGACGGCCCTGCAGGCGTGGCAGCGGTCGCGGGGGCTCGTGCCGACCGGCAGGGTCGACGTCGACGCCTGGACGGGGCTCACGAACCGGCCGCCGCCGCCGACGTTCGAGCGCTCGCTGCAGCTCACGGCCGACTTCGAGGGGCACGGCTTCACGCTGGTGGTGGGGAACTTCGACGGGGCGGGCCTCACCTGGGGGATCATCGGCTTCACCCTCCTCACCGGCGACCTGGGGCCGGTGCTGCGGGAGATCCGCCGCGACCACCCGGCGGTGTTCTCCGCCGCCTTCGGCCCGCTGGAGCCCGAGCTGGTCCGCGTCCTGGGCGCTCCGGCCGCGGAGCAGCGGCGGTTCGCGGACTCCATCTCGCTCCCGCCGAACCGCAGGCGCGTGCGCCCGGAGTGGAAGGAGGCGTTCGCCCGGCTGGGGAGGGCGCCCCAGGCGCGCGCGGTCCAGCTCCGGCACGCGGAGGGGCGCTGGCGGCGGGCCCTGGACGAGATGGAGCGCTTCGGCCTGCGCTCGGAGCTCGGCGCGGCGCTCTGCTACGACGTCGTCGTGCAGAACGGCGGGTTCGAGGCGGACGAGGTCGCCCGCATCCGCCGGGGGATGCAGGCGAGCCCCGGGGCGCCGGAGCGCGCGGTGCGCGAGCTGATCGCCAGCGTGGTGGCCGAGGGGAGCCGGCCGCAGTTCGTGGAGGACGTCCGCCGGCGCAAGCTCACGATCGCCACGGGGACCGGGAGCGTGCACGGGGCGCGCTACCGGCTGGGCGGCTGGGGCCTCGACGAGCTCCCCGCGTGAAGGGCGGACCCGGGGGCACTTGCGGGAGGGCGGCGCGGGCGTGAGCGTTAGGCGTCCGCGGGGCGCCCTGCGCGATGGACCCCGCCCGCCCGTCGAGACAAGGCCCCCGTGAGCGAAGGATCGCCCGAACCCTCCTCCCCCGCCCCACCCGCCGGCGACGGCGGGGCGGAGCGGCGGAGCGTGGAAGAGCAGCTGTACGAGGCCGCGCTGGCCTCGGCGTACGGCTGGTACGACGGCC
Source organism: Longimicrobium sp. (assembly GCA_036389795.1). Classification (NCBI taxonomy): domain Bacteria; kingdom Pseudomonadati; phylum Gemmatimonadota; class Longimicrobiia; order Longimicrobiales; family Longimicrobiaceae; genus Longimicrobium; species Longimicrobium sp. Next base: position 35,890 of record DASVWD010000086.1, on the reverse strand, counting down.
GGCCGGTGCCCGCGAGCCGCGAAGCGCTGGTGGAGCGGCTCCGCGGCGGGGAGCGCACGCCGCTGGTGTGGACGCCGGAGACGGAGGGGCGGCTGGCGCCCGCCTGGAGCGTGCCCTACCTCTTCGACGCCTTCCGCGCGCACGGGCTCGGGCGCGCGCGGCGGCTGGCGCTGGGCTGGGGCGCGGCGTGCGCGGTCCTGCTCGCCTTCGCGGCCGCGACCGGGCAGCTCGGGTTCGGGACGCCGCTGCCGGTGTTCGTCTTCCTGGCGGGGGTGCTGGCCGCGCACTCGGCCTTCCAGTACCGGAAGTTCCGCGCGCTGACGCCGGAGAAGCTGCGGGCCGAGGCGCGCGCCGCGTACGCCCGCCCCGCCCCCCGCCGCGACCCGGCGCGCTACACGCAATGGCTCGGCGCGGCGCTGATCGCCGTCTTCGCGGCGCAGGTGGCGGCCGTGCTGCTGGGCGGCGGCGGCGTGGGGAGCGCGCTGGGCGACGGATCGGGGAACTTCGCGGCGGCGTACGTGGGCGTCGACAAGGACCGGGTGCGCGCGGGCGAGTGGTGGCGGCTGCTCTCGGGCGCTCTGGTGCACGGCAACGTGATCCACATCGCCTTCAACTTCATGGCGTTCACCGCGCTGGGGCGGGTGCTGGAGGCGTTCGCGCACCGGGCGTTCGTCCCGCTCGTCTTCCTCCTCGCCGCGCTGGGCGGGGGCGCCGCCAGCACGGTGCTGATGCCGCACGGGGTGTCGGTGGGCGCCTCGGGCGGGATCATGGGGATGTTCGGCTTCCTGGGGACGATGGCGCTCCGCCGCGGCCGACGCCACCTGATGCCGCCGGGGTTCGGCCGCGCGCTGCTGACCGACATCGGGATCATCGTGGCGATGGGGGTCGTGGGCTACCAGTTCATCGACAACGCGGCGCACGCGGGCGGCTTCGCGGCCGGCGCGCTCGTCGGCCTCCTCGCGGTGCCGCGGGAAGGCGACCGGCCGTACTGGGAGCCCCCGCGCGCCGTGCGCCTGGCCGGCGACGCCGCGCTGGGCGTGCTGTTCGCCGCCGCCGCGGCGACGGCGGGCTGGCTGCTCGCGCACGCGGCGGGGTCGTAGCCTTCCGGCGCGCGGGGTTGAAGCGGAACCGCGGTCGAAGCCTCGCCGCGCCGGACCCGCGGAGCGCGCGGACGGTGGGCGAGGCTTCCCGTGGTTCCAGCGGGTGTCTTCAGGCACTCGCGACGCACGGGCGGGCCGCCGCTCGATTTTCCTTGACGCCCGCGAAACCGCGCCCGATATTTAGACGTACGTCTAATAGACGTTAGTCTAACAGTCCAGCCTCACGATCGGGATAGAGAAGAGACGACGGCGACGATGCTGGACCAGACGATCCGCGCGCTCGGCGACCCCACGCGGCGGGAGATCCTGAAGGCGCTGCGCGGGGGAGACCTCACGGCGGGGGAGATCGCCGCCCGCTTCCCCATGACCGCCGCCTCGGTGTCGCACCACCTGGCCGTGCTGAAGGAGGCCGGGCTGGTGAAGGCCGAGCGGAACGGGCGCAACCTGATCTATTCCCTGGAGACCACCGTCTTCCAGGAGTTCCTGCAGGAGATGATGGGCCTGTTGAGCCCGGGAGGAGAGAGATGAAGAGCCGCTGGCTGGCGCCGCTGGTGGCGGCGGCGATGTGGGCGTTCGCGCTGGTGGTGTATCCGCGCCTGCCCGACGTGGTGCCCACGCACTGGAACCTGCAGGGCGAGGTGGACGGCACCATGCGCAGGTGGCCCGGCGCGTTCGTGGCGCCGCTGACGGCCACGGCGATCCTGCTGCTGCTCCGGGTGCTGCCGTACGTCGACCCGCGGCGGCGCAACTGGGAGAAGTTCCGCGACGAGTTCCACATCGTGGTGAGCCTGCTGACGCTGTTCTTCGCGCTGGTGGAGGTGGCGTCGCTGGGCGCCGCGCTCGGCTGGCCGGTGAACGCCTCGGCGGTGATCCTGGGGGGAACCGGGCTGCTCTTCGTGGGGATCGGCAACTACCTGCCGCGCATCCACTCCAACTGGTGGATGGGGATCCGCACCCCGTGGACGCTGTCGAGCGACCGCGTCTGGCGCGACACGCACCGCGTGGGCGGGCGCGCCTTCGTGGCCGGCGGGCTCCTGTGCGCCGCGGCGGCGCTCCTTCCCGAGGCGATGCGGCCCTGGGTGGCGGTCTCCGCGCTGGGAGCGGCGGCCCTCTTCTCCGCGGCCTACTCGTACTTCGCCTGGCGCCGCGAGACCCGCGGGCGCGAGGCGTAGCGCGGCCGCTCCACCACACGACCACGGACGACGACTGCGCCGCCGGCTCCCGTCCGGCGGCGCTCCCCGGAACGAAAGGAATCCCATGTGCTCGACCCGCCGGGCCGCGGCCGCGCTCGCGGCGCTGCTCCTGGCCCCCGCAGTGCTCGCGGCGCAGGAGCGCGGCGCCTTCGTGATCACCATGCGCGGCGACACGCTCGCGGTGGAGCGCTTCACCCGCGCCCCCGGCTCGCTCTCGGCCGAGGTCGTCCTGCGCGGTGCCGGGCGCCTGGCCTGGACGGCCGCGCTGGCGCCGGACGCGTCGGTCACCGGGATGGAGTTCCGCGGCTACGCGCAGACGGCGGCCGCGGACGCGCCCCCGGCGCAGACGGCGAAGGTGGAGCTCTCGGGCGACAGCGCGCGGGTGACGGTGGAGGGCGGCGGCAACCGCATGGTGCAGGCGCTGGCGCCCGGCCGCGGCGCGATCCCGGTGCTCAGCTTCTCCCTGCTGCTGGTGGAGCAGGTGCTGCTGCGCGCCCGCGCCCTGGGCGGCGACGGCGCGGCCGTCCCCGTCTTCGTGGTCGGCCTCCCGAACGCTCTCGTGGCGCGGGTGGCGTGGCGCGGCGACTCGGCGGTGGTCGACCTCCCCTCGGGCGCGGTGCACGCGCGGGTGGACGCGGCCGGGCGGCTGCTGGGCGCGCGCGTCCCGGCGCAGAACCTGGAGGTCTCGCGCACGGCGGAGCTGGCGCTGGCTCCCTCGCGCCCCGACTACTCGGCGCCCGCGGACGCGCCGTACACGGCCGAGGAGGTGCGCGTCCCCACCCCGGGCGGCTTCCGACTGGCGGGGACGCTCACCCTGCCGAAGGAGCGGCGCGGGCGGGTGCCGGTGGTGGTCACCATCAGCGGCTCGGGGCAGCAGGACCGCGATGCGACTCCGCTGACACTCCCCGGCTACCGCTTCTTCCGGCAGGTGGCCGACACGCTGGGCCGGCGGGGGATCGGCGTGCTGCGCTTCGACGACCGCGGCCACGGCGAGTCGGAGGGCGACCTGACCGACGTCACCAGCGCCGACTTCGCGGCCGACGTGCGCGCGGTGGTCGCCTACCTCCGCTCCCGCCCCGAGGTGGACCCGGAGCGGATCGCGCTGCTGGGGCACAGCGAGGGCGGGGTGATCGCGCCGCTGGTGGCGGCCGACGACCCGCGCGTCGCGGCCGTGGTGCTGGTGGCCGGCACCTCGCGGCGGGGGGAGGAGATCATCGAGTACCAGCGCCGCTGGGCCGCGGAGCACGACAGCACCGTTCCTCCCGAGCGGCGCGACTCGGCGGTGGCCGCGTACCGGGCGCAGGCGGACTCGACGGTGGGGCGGCTGGCGTGGTGGAAGTGGTTCATGGAGCACGACCCGCTCCCGGTGGCGCGCCGGCTCAGGCAGCCCGTGCTGGTGCTCCACGGCGCCGCCGACCGCCAGGTGACGGCCGACCAGGCGCAGGAGCTGGCCGCGGCGATCCGGCGCTCCGGCAACGGCGACGTCACCGTGCGCGTCTTCCCCGGCGTCGACCACCTGCTGGTGCGCGACCCCGTGGGCGACCCGGCGCGCTACGACCGGCTCCCCTCCATGCGCGTGGTCCCCGAGTTCCTGGGCGCGCTGGCCGACTGGCTGGCGGCGAAGCTGCGGTATCCGTAACTGAATGTCTCACACGGAGTCAACGGAGTTAACGGAGAACTGCGGGTCTCTGTTGACTCCGTTGACTCCGTGTGAGTCCCTGCGGCAGGAGACCGGGCAACGATAAAGCGCCGGCGCGCACCTCCCGCGCGCCGGTGCCTCTTTGCCTCCGTTGAACGGAGCCCGGTGGCGGCTACTCGGACGGGCCGGCCTCCCTCACGTCGCCGCGGATCTCGCCGGCGGGGAAGGGGACGCTGTGCACGTTCACGTACGCCGTGCCCCCGCGCATCGCCGCCAGCAACTCGGCCATGGTCCCCGTGAAGCCGATGTTCGCCCGCGGGATCAGGTTGGCCTGGGTGAACGTCCCCTCGCTCAGGATGCCGTTTCCGGGGTCCACCCCCGCGGCGTTGAAGGGGAAGAGGAAGACCACGAACGGCCCCGTGGTGGCGGGCGGCACCAGGATGTGGATGTGCGACTGCGTCACGTCGTCGATGTTTTCCACGATCACCCGGTAGTGCATCGTGCGGCCGTCCCTGCTCAGCCGGAACACCGCCTGGCCATGGGCCTCGGTGACGACGGGCGTGGGCCGCTCCTCCTCGCCGGTCATCTGCGACACGAAGTGGTCCGACGCGCCGCGGACGAACACCGGGAGGACGATCTCGTCGCCAGGGGCGGGGGCGCCTTCGCCGCAGCCGAGGGCGAGCACCGCCAGCGTCGCGGCGAGGTACGACGGACGAATCCGCATGGGGCACCTCCGGGACTCAGGTTGGGGTCTCGGCGAAGCACGCCGAGCCGGGGAACGCGAGCCTTCGAAGTTTGTCTCGCCACGCCTCCGCGCGCAACGATGTTGAGACGGGGTTCGTTGGAACGAGAAGCGGCCGCTCCGGAGCCTCGGCGTGCTCCCTGACGACGAATTCCAGCCGCAGCACGCGCGATTTCGCCCGATTTCCACTCAGCCATAAACCATCTCAAACCATCGTTTTTAAACAAATCTAAAAAGAACTGCTTCTGTGCCAGAGGCGGTGCAGCGCTGCACAAAGTGAGTGCAAACAAGCACATAGCCACATTGTGCAGGGTCACGGGCAAATTTCTCTCCGACAAACATTTGCACGAATTCCGTCCGAATCGGTATCGCGCTTGCCAGGCGGTCGGCCGTCCCGAATTCCCCAACCCTCACAGCGGAGGACGGCCCATGAGCAGGACGAGCAGGCGGGTCGACGCGCCCCCCGGGGTGCGCGCGGTGGCGGCGGCGCTGGCGCTGAGCGCGCTGGCGGCGGGCGCGGCCCGGGCCCAGTGCACCGCGAGCAACACCGTGGTGGCCAACGTGGTGGCGCTGGACCAGCCGATCTTCTACAACCGGCTGGGCGCCAACGACCCGGCCGCCATGATGTACGCCCTGCGCGGCGACGTGGTGCCGATCAGCGGCACCACCGTCGGCGCGGGGAACGTGCGGCTGCGCGACGGCAAGCGCCCGCGCCCGCTGACGCTGCGCGTGAACGCCGGCGGCTGCCTGCAGGTCAACTTCACCAACCTGCTCTCCCCCACCCCCAAGAACGACCAGCCGGGCACCCGCGCCGCCAGCGTGCACGTGATCGGGATGCAGCTGGTGAGCTCCATCGCCGACGACGGCAGCAACGTGGGGAGGAACGCCAGCAGCCTGGTGGAGCCGGGGCAGAGCCGCACCTACACCCTGTTCGCCGAGAAGGAGGGGACGTACCTCCTCTACAGCACCGCCCAGACCACCGGCGGCGACGGCGACGGCGGGCAGATCAGCAAGGGGCTCTTCGGCGCCGTGAACGTAGAGCCGCAGGGCTCGGTGTGGTACCGGAGCCAGGTGACCGCCGAGGACCTGCGCCTGGCGCAGGCCCGGGACGCCGCCGGGGCCCCGCGCACCACCCCCGGCGGGCAGCCGGTGATCAACTACGCCGCGGTGTACCCCGCCGGGCACCCGCTGGCCGGCCGGCCGATCCTGAACATGAGGAACGGCCAGGAGATCGTGCACTCGGACCTCACGGCCGTCATCGCCGGGCCGGGGCCGGGGCGCATCCCCACGCAGTACGACTCGGTGGTGGCCGCGCGCGACCGGCACAAGCCCTTCCGCGAGTTCACCATCATCTTCCACGACGAGATCGGGATCGTCCAGGCGTTCAACAACGTCTTCGAGGACCCGAAGTTCGAGCACACCCTGCACTCGGGGCGCGACGCCTTCGCCATCAACTACGGCACCGGCGGCATCGGCGCCGAGGTGCTGGCCAACCGCTTCGGCGTGGGGCCGATGTTCGACTGCAACGAGTGCAAGTACGAGGAGTTCTTCCTCTCCAGCTGGGCGGTGGGAGACCCGTCGATGATCGTGGACGTCCCCGCCGACCGCGACCTGAACGGCGACGGGCGGCCCGACCCGGGGCGCAAGGCGACCAAGGCCTTCTTCCCCGACGACCCGTCGAACGTGTACCACAGCTACATGAACGACCACGTGAAGTTCAGGAACCTGCACGCCGGGCCCAAGGAGCACCACATCTTCCACCTGCACGCCCACCAGTGGCTGCACACGCCGAACTCCGACAACTCGACGTACCTGGACTCCCAGGCGATCGGGCCGGGCGCCGGCTTCACCTACGAGATCACCTACGACGGCGGGAGCAACCGCAACAAGACGCCGGGCGACGCCATCTTCCACTGCCACTTCTACCCCCACTTCGCCATGGGGATGTGGGGCCTGTGGCGGGTGCACGACGTCTTCGAGGCCGGCACCGTGCTGGACGCCGACGGCACGCCGGCGGCCAACGCGCGGGCGCTCCCCGACGGCGAGATCGCCGAGGGCACGCCGATCCCCGGGCTGGTGCCGCTGCCCACCTACGCGCTGGCGCCGATGCCGACGGCCACGCAGCCGGGCTTCCCGTTCTACATCCCGGGCTTGGCCGGGCACCGGCCGCCCCATCCCCCGCTCGACACCCGCTTCGACGGCGGGCTCCGGCGGCACGTGGTGCGCGACGGGGTGTCGGACTTCCCGCCGCTGAACCGCTTCGACTTCCACAAGGACAACCGCACCCTGATCGCCGACACGCTCCCCGAGGCGGGCACGGCGCTGGAGAAGAGCGCCATGGCGTTCCACGCCCGGCGCTCGCAGCCCACCTGGCGCTTCGACCCGGTGAGCGGCGCGGTGGTGGCCGACACCTTCCTCACCAACGGACGCCCCGCGGTGGAGGGCGCGCCCTTCGCCGACCCGTGCGTGGACGACCTGGGCCGGCCCACGGGGAGCCCGCGCACCTACAAGGCGGCCGACATCCAGATCGACGCGAAGTTCAACAAGGCCGGGTGGCACTTCCCGCAGCACCGCATGATCAGCCTGTGGGCCGACGTGGACTCGTTCCGCCTGGCCGTGCGCCCGCCCGAGCCGCTCTTCTTCCGCGCCAACACCGGTGACTGCATCACCTTCCACCTGGTGAACCTGGTGCCCAAGGAGTACCAGTTGGACGACTTCCAGGTGAGGACGCCCACCGACGTGATCGGGCAGCACATCCACCTGGTGAAGTTCGACGTCACCAGCTCCGACGGCGCGGCCAACGGCTTCAACTACGAGGACGGGAGCTTCTCGCCGGGCGAGACGCGCGAGCGGGTGGAGGCGATCCGCCGGCAGAACGGCTGCGCGGGCGTGGCGTCGGGAGACCCGCGCGACGGCACCTGGACCTGCCCCGTGGCCCGCGCGCACCCGTTCTTCGGCAGCGGCCCGAACGGCGAGTGGATCGGGGCGCAGGAGACGATCCAGCGCTGGTTCGTGGACGACCTCCGCAACAAGCAGGGGGTGGACCGGACGCTCCGGACCGTGTTCACGCACGACCACTTCGGCCCCTCCACCCACCAGCAGAACGGGCTGTACGCGGGGCTGGTGACCGAGCCGGCGGGCTCGCGCTGGCGCGACCCGGAGACGGGCGTCTTCTTCGGCACCCGCGCCCTGGACGGCGGCCCCACCAGCTGGCGGGCCGACATCCTCACGGCGCTGGCAGACTCGAGCTACCGCGAGTTCAACGTCCAGATCGCCGACTTCACCCTGGCCTACACGGCCGAGGCCAACCTGGCGCCCAAGACCTTCACCGACCGCGCCACCGGCGTCACCACGGTGGGGATCGCGGACCCGGCCAACGCCGTCAACCCGGCGGGGAAGTTCGAGGACGCGCTCCCGAACCTGCTGCAGCCGCCCGTCCGCAAGGGGCACTGCCCGAGCCCCGACGAGGGCGTGGCCGTCTCGCTCAACCTGCCGTGCCCGGAGCTCCTCTCGGCCGACGATCCCGGCACCATGACGGTGAACTACCGCAACGAGCCGATCGCGCTCCGGGTGCGCGACCCGGCCACCAACGCGCAGGCCGCGGGGCTGGCGGGCGACCTGGCCTACGCCTTCCAGAGCCGCACCGACCGGGCGGACGCGCGCTTCAACGTGCAGCCCGGCTTCTACCGGCCGCTCACCGGCGGGGTGGGAGGGGGCGACCCCTTCACGCCGCTGATGCGGGCCAAGGAGGGCGACCGCATCCAGGTGCGCGTGCTGGTGGGCGCGCACGAGGAGGGGCACAACTTCAGCATGCACACCCCGCGCTGGCTCTTCGAGCCGTCCGACAGCACCTCGGGCCTCAGGGCCAGCCAGATGATGGGGATCAGCGAGCACTACGAGTTCGTGCTCCCGCCCCTGCCCAAGAACTTCGTGGGGAGCCAGGCCGACTACCTGTACAAGGGCGGCTCGGCCACCGACGACCTCTGGAACGGGATGTGGGGGATCCTGCGCGGCTACGTCCGCGGGAACACGGCGCTGCTGGACCTCCCCAATAACACCGGCGGCAACTTCACCATCGCCAACGCGGGCGACTTCAACGGCGTCTGCCCCAAGACGTACGCCCCGGTCCGGTACGACGTGACGGCGGTGCTGGCGCGCGACGCGCTCCCGGGCGGCACCCTCACCTACAACTCGCGCCCGGGAGCGGCGGGGGTGGGGCCGCTGCACGACCCCACGGGGATCCTGTACGTGCGCACCAGCGACCTGGACGCTGCCGGCAAGCTCCTGCCGGGGGTGCCGGTGGAGCCCCTCATCCTGCGCACCAACGCCAGCATGTGCATGGAGGTGGTGCTGCGCAACCGGCTCCCGGCCACGGTCCCCGAGCTGGACGGCTACAACACGCTGCCGATGATCGTGGACCGCTTCAACGCCAACCACGTCCGGCCCTCGTCGCACGTGGGGCTGCACCCGCAGCTGCTCTCCTACGACGTCACGCGCGGCGACGGGATGAACGTGGGCACCAACCCGGTGCAGACGGCCGCCCCGGGGGGCTCGGTGACGTATCAGTGGTACGCGGGCGACCTGACGCTGCAGCCGAACGGGACGCTCAAGGCCACGCCGGTGGACTTCGGCGCGGTGAACCTGTCGCCCGCCGACCCGGTGGAGCAGCCCGGCAAGGGGCTGGTCGGAGCGCTGATCGTGGAGCCGCAGGCCGCCTGGTGGGAGGAGGGGATGTCCGGCGCGGGCCAGGGTGCCTCGCGCGCCGCGGCCCGGCTGGTGTACGACGACGGCTCGGGCGTGAAGGCGTTCCAGGAGTTCGTCCTCCTCTTCCAGGACAACCTCAACCTGCGCTTCGGCAACGGGGCGCCGATCCCGAACCTGGCGGAAGCCGAAGACCCGGAGGACTCGGGGCAGAAGGGGCTGAACTACCGGACCGAGCCCCTCTGGTTCCGCATGGGCTTCGCGCCGAACACGCCGCTGGAGCAGACGCGCGGCTTCAACTTCCGCAACTCGCTCAGCAACGTGCAGGTGGGCGGCGACCCGCAGACGCCCGTGTTCACGCACGAGGCGGGGAAGCGCGTGGTGTTCCGGGTGCTGGAGCCGGGCGGCCACGCCCGCAACCACGTGATGCAGGTGCACGGGCACGCCTGGCGGGAGCTGCCGCCGCTGCGCGACTGGTTCTACGGGCAGTGGGGCACCGAGAACCCGCTCTCGGAGCTGAAGGGCGCCGCGTGGGGCCACGGCCCCACCAACCACCTGGACCTGCGCATCCCGAGCGGCGGCGGGCAGTACGGGGTGCTGGGCGACTACCTGTACCGCGACCAGAGCTCGTTCCTGTTCGACGGCGGGCTCTGGGGGATCCTGCGGATCGTGCCGTACGTGGCGGTCCCCAACGGCGGCTGGCCCACCTGGTGAGGCGCGGGTAGGACGCGGTGATGCACAACGGGCGGCCCCGAAGCTCTTCGGGGCCGCCCGCTTTCTGAACGAACGACAACCGCCTTTCTCACGCAGAGGAAGCAGAGGCAGCAGAGAACTCACCGCCCGGCGTGGTTTCCTCTGCTGCCTCTGCTGACTCTGCGTGAGGCTATTCCGTTCTGGTTCAAACAGTAATACCGAATTCCAGGAATCAGTGTGCAATCCGGTCCTTTCGCGAACCATGTCATTCCGAGCGGCGCCGCGGCACCGATCCGGATTTCACTTCACACCTCAGCTGGGCGGCGCCCGAGGAATCTACTCACCCCGCCCGGACGCTGGCTTCGTGCATCGGTCCGGCCTCCTGCCGGCCGCGAGTAGATTCCTCGGGAGCCCGCCCGACTTCGGTGGCGAACGCGAGCTCAGCGCATCGGGCTCCACTCGGAATGACAGCTTCCCAATGCACAGCGAATCTCGAAAACGGTATAACACCCACGGTCACCTGGACCACCTCGCCAGCCTGCGCGAGTTCCTGAAGGTCTCTCGCACGACATCGACGTCTCGGTCTTCCTGGAGACGAAGAACACGAACTCCGGGACAACGATCACGGAGCTGCGCGACAGTCTGAACGCACGCGCCGGCCGTGGCGCGCTCGACTACCGGGACGCGGACGACCCCTGCGGGACGGGCAGCTCGGTCTGCATTTTCCTGCTGGAAGGCGGCGCGCGACTGCACGTCCTGAAGCCGAAGACCACCGATGCCAACGAGAACAACCGCTCGGTGGTCGCGAAGCTCGTAGGCCCCAACTCCGCGTCGTTCACGATGTGGATGGCGGGGGACGCGGAGCACGAGGCCATCGACTGGTTCGACAACACGGCATCCTACGATAGCAGTCCGGGGATGGACGTCGACGTTTTGAAGGCCGACCACCACGGCAGTTGCAACGGGATCACCAGCCGCCTGCTCGATCTGGTGACGCCCGCGTACGTGACGATGGGGGTCGGCAGCAGCAACGGGTACGGCCATGTGCACACGCAGACGAAGACACTGCTCAGCGGCCGCGCCGTTCCCTGGTACCGCACCGACACCAACGGAAGGATCACCATCACCACGCCGGGCACGGTGGGCGGCGGGTACACGGTGTCGGTGGCGTCCGGCACGGCGAGCATGGACGGCGCCTCGGACGCGACTTCCGCGGACACCGACTGCAACAGCCTGTGAGGCCCACTACGCGCCGGGCGCGCTACGCGGCAGCGGGTGCGCGGGCCGCGCACCGGCGGGCGGCGAGCGGGAGGTCCAAGCGGGGACCCGCCCGCGTGCGTGCCGGCCAATGGCGCGGGGTGTCCGTACACTAAATGTCTCTTTATGCACGGCGCGTTCCAGTTACTGTGCACCGTCCCATCTCCGCGTTTGGTCCACGCGCGGGACAACTCCGGAGTGCGGCCGGGTCAAGTCACTCCCAACTACCGGTACCCCGCAGCCTGCAGGCTGAAAAGCTCCGCATACAGTCCCCCGCGCTCCATCAACTCCTCGTGGGTGCCGTCCTCCACGGTCGTGCCGCCGGAGAGCACCACGATGCGGTCTGCCATCCGCACCGTTGAGAACCGGTGCGAGATCAGCACGGCCATCCGCCCCGCCATCAGTGCGGAGAACCGCGTGAACACCTCGTATTCCGCGCGTGCGTCGAGCGACGCCGTAGGCTCGTCCAGTATGATCAGCTGACCGTCGCGCATGTAGGCCCGCGCAAGCGCTACCTTCTGCCACTCTCCCCCGGAAAGGTCCACCCCCTCCTCGAAGTGGCGCCCGAGCATCTGCCGGTATCCGGAGGGCAGCCGCGGGAGCAGCGTAGATGCCAGCGATTGCTCCGCGGCCACTTTCAGCGGCCGCGGCAGCTGAACGCCGCCCACGTAGTCCGCGCCGTTTCCGTTCCCGTTCGCACGCGGGCCGTTCGGCGAGGCGGTGGCCGTCCCGGAGCCGTTCGCCTCCGCTCCCGCCGTCGCACCGGGAGCGCGCTCTACCGCCTCCAGGTACGGGAGGATCGCATCGATGTGGCCCACGCCGATGTTCTCGTCGAAGCGCATGGCGTAGCGGATGTAGTCCTGGAAGATCACGCTGATCGCCCGCCGCAACGACGCCACGTCGTAGTCGCGCAGGTCCACGCCGTCTAGCGTGATCCTCCCCTCGGTAGGGTCGTAGAGGCGAGCCAGCAGCTTGGTAACCGTGGTCTTCCCCGCACCGTTTTCCCCCACCAGCGCGATCCGCTCGCCGGGCCGGAGCCGGAACGAGGCGTGGCGCACCGCCCACCGGTCGCTTCCCGGGTATCGGAAGCCCACGTCCTCGAACTCGAACCCCTCCCGGATCGGGGTGGGCACCGCCCGCGCTCCGGGCTTCGAGGCGATGCGTGGCCGCATCTCGAAGAAGACGAACAGGTCGCGCAGGTACAGGCACTGCTCGTAGATCTCGCTCGCCGCCAGCAGGAGGCGCGCGATGAGGTCGCGGCTCCGCGTGAACGCTGCGGTGAGGAAGGTGAGCTGCCCCAGGGAGATCGCTCCTCGCACCGCCGAGAGCAGCACCGTCACGAACGCGGCGTAGTACCCCGCCGTCCCGATCGTTCCCAGCAGTGACGCCGAGATCCCCTTCCGGATCGAGAGGCGCCGATTCTCCTGATAGAAGCGCTCGGCCAGCACCCGGTAGCGGTCGGTCAGCCACCGAGCCAGCCCGAACATCTGCACCTCCTTCGCGGTCTCGGTGCTGGCGCCCACCATCCGCAGGTAGCCGAGCTGCCGGCGCTGCGGCGTGTAGCGGTACAGGAGCGAATACTCGAGCCCTGCGTAGTGCGTCTCTCCCAGGAAGCTGGGGAGGACGGCGGCCACGAGGAGGAGCCCCAGCCAGGGGCTGTAGGCGACCAGCGCGGTTCCCAGGCTCAGGAGCGTCAAGAGGTCCTGCCCGATGTTGAGGAGCTGCGCCAGGAGCCCGATCCGGTCGGTGGTGTAGACCCGTGCCCGCTCCAGGTGGTCGTAGAAACTGGGATCCTCGAACTGCTCCAGGTCCAGCGTGGCGGCGTGCTCCATCATCCGCACGCTCACGTGGTTCGAGAACAGGTCGCCCAGCAGGCTCTCGACCAGCGCCGACCCGCGTGCCAGCAGGTCTCCGGCGACGACGACCATGATTTCGACCGCCACATACCGCCACAGCGCCTCCACGTCGCCTGCGCCGCGGGTGAGCGCCACCACCTGGTCCACGATCAGCTTGCCGGTCCACAGCACCGTCACCGGCACCAGGGCACGAACCAGACGCAGCGCCACCATCGTAGCTGCGAAGGCCGGATGCGCCTCCCACACCAGGCGCAGGAAGGGCGGGACGTAGCGCAACGCCGCCACTCGCTCCCGCAGCCCCGGCGGGCGCTCGCCCGGCTGCTGCCACATCCTCCCGCGCAGCACGATCCCGCTCATGCGTCTTCCCGCGTGCCTGCGCCCTCTCCGGCCGCCGCCCTGACCGCGCGCCGCTCGTCCATCGAAGCGTCCTTTCCGCTACGGGTTCCCGCCGCCGGCGCCCGCCATCCGTGCGTCGCGCCCCGTCCCGCCGCGCGCGCCAGTTCTCCCGCACGGGCGCGGTCGGCGATGTAGTCCGCCGTCCGGAAGCTGTTCGCCAAGATCGTGAGGGTGGACGGCGCGCCCCCCGACGTCGGCATGAAGCTGCCGTCGACCACGAACAGGTTGGGGATCTCGTGCGCGCGGCAGAACTCGTTCAGGACCGAGCCGGCCGGATCGCGCCCAGCCCGGCACGTCCCGTGGACCATCACCGTGGCGGTGCGCCCGGCCTCGCCGGGGATGAGCTCGTCGGCGCCGGCCGCCTCCAGCACCTCCAGGCCACGCGCGCGTAGCCACGCGCCGGCCGCGCGGTGATGCGCCGGCTCCTCCAGGTAGATGCGTGCGACGGGAATCCCCCGGTGGTCGCACACGTCCGGATCCAGCTCGACGCGGGTGCGCGCGTTGGGAAAGAAGTCGTGGAAGACCTCGAACTCCACCTCGCGCGCATCGCGGAAGTACGCGCGGAGCCGCTCCTTCAGCCGCGCACCCCACAGCGGGCCCGTAGGTCCCTCGAACGCGATCCGCTCGGCCGCCTCTATGGGGTACGTGCGCTGCATGTCGAAGCGCAGGAGCCCGCCCTTTGCGTATGCCGCCGCGCCGGCGGGGAGGAAGTAGTGGTCCATCACCGAGCGCCCCAGGAACGGGGTGCGATCGGAGAGGCCTTTGCCGGGGTGACGGTCGTAACGGAAGCGCGCGCGCCCGTCGGAGGTCGCGTGGAACTGCAGGTGGCGACCGACCCGTCCGCTCCCGTTCGCCAGCCCATCCGGGAAGGATGGGCACGCCGAGAGGAGGAGCAGGCGCGCCGTCTCCACGGCCGAGGCGCACACGCAGACCACGCGTGCGCGGACGCGGTGCTCGGCCCCGGCCGGATCCAGGTACAGGCACCCGTCGGCGCGGCCGCGGGCGTCCACGGTGACGCGGTGCACGGTGGCCCCTGCGCGCACCTCGCACCGCCCGGTGGCCTCGGCGCGGGGGTGCAGCGCCTCCTGCGTGCTCCCCCGCGCGCCCGCCGGGCAGCCGTACCCGGCGCAGAAGTCACACAGCTCGCACGCCGGCCGGCCGGCGTACGGACGCGAGTTGATGCCGCGCGGGGTGGCGAAGGCGGTGAGCCCCAGCCGTTCGCAGGCGGCATCCACGTGCGCGGCCAGCGGGTGGGAAGGGAGGGGCGGCAGGGGGAGAGAACGGGAGCGGCGCCCCTCGTACGGGTGCGTGGCGCCGGCGCCGGAGACGCCGACTGTCCATTCCGCGCGGACGTAGTAGCGCTCCAGCGCGTCGTAGCCGTACGGCCAGTCCTCCACCTCCTCGAAGGCACCCAGCCTGGAGCGAAGGCGGAAGTCGTCCGGGTGGAAGCGGTAAAGCGAGGCGCCCATGTGGGCGGTCCCTCCGCCCACGCAGCAGGCCAGCCACCCCAGCCAACTGCGCTCGGGCGCCGCCGGTTCGCCACCCCCCCTGTAGCGCACCAGCACGTGCGGCTCGCTCGATGTCGGTGGGACGAAGAAGCCCGGCCGATCGGCGTGGAGGAGCTCGTCGTGACGGTAGTCGGCGCGCGCGTGGCGCGGGCCCTTCTCCAGCACCAGCACGTCGAACCCGGCGCGCGAGAGCCGGAGCGCCAGCGGTCCCCCGCCCGCGCCGCTGCCGATCACCAGGACGTCGCGGACGTCGTCACCGGAGCGCATCGGCGACTCCCGCGGTGCGCGGATGGGGGGTGAAGCCGGCGAACTTCCACCCCGCGCCCCCGCGGTTCCCCCCGTGCTCCGGGGCGCAGAGGAAGCCGCGGATGGCCAGTTGCACCAGCATCCGGAGGCAGCGCTGCGCCGAATGGTGCGGAACGCGCCCGAGCTCTTCCAGAACGCCGTCGCGCTGCTCGCCCGAGCACGCCGCGAACGGCGCGCCCCACATCCCCTCTGCCAGGGAGTCCAGCAGCGCGAGCCCCACCGAGAGCCGTTCGGCTGCGGCGCTCGGGTCGGAGCGCGCGGCCAGACGCTCCGCGTATCCGGCTGCGCCGGCTTCCGCGGCGCCGGGAAGGACGCACTCCAGGGCGGCGGTCAGGGTGGCACGCTCGGCCGGACTCACGGGCGCACGTCCGCGCGGATATACGCCGCTTCAGAGTCCTCCGTGGCTCCCCGGGCCATCCGCGCGCGGTACTCGCCGGGAGTGCAGCCGAAGCGGCGCCGGAAGGCGGGATAGAAGGTCTGGAGGTTGGCATACCCGACCGACTGCGCGGCCTCCGAGGCGGTGAAGTGTCCACGCGCGAGCAGGTACGCCGCCGCGTCCAGCCGCAGCGATTCGATGTAGCCCTTGATCGAAACCCCAACCTCGTGCTTGAAACGGCACGAGACGTTGTGGTCGCCGATCCCGCAGCGCTTCTTCAGTTGCTTGACGGTGAGCGCGCCCTGAAACACCTCGTCGTGGATACTGTGCAGCAGGCGCCGCACGTGCCATGACACCCCCTGTACGGGCGCGAGACGGGCATGTTGGAACCGGTGCAACTCCGCCTCTACTTCTGGGCGCCTTGGCATCGGGTGCTCCCGTCGGGGGTGCCCGGCAACGGTGTTGTGATAACACATTTCAGGCCAAATATAGAGGTAACTAACGAGACTTGGCAAGGATAAAATTACAAGGTATGTCTAATCCGATGCGGTATCCTTCGTGGGGTGACAGGCAAGTTTTTCACCTGAATCTTCCCGTGCTTCGCATGAGCGCGGTAGTTTTCCTAGAAGGGCGTCATCCATGGCGCATTCGATTTGTACATGCGTTATCAGACTGAAAAGGAAGTAGCGTCGTTCTGGCCGGTGCTGGACTGCGGGCGGCGCTCACGTGGGCTGATCCCGGCCGACGTGGCCCGGTTCGAACTGCGGCGCCGCCTTCCGCTCGCGAGAAAACCAGCGTGCGCCCGCCGTCGCCGCCCGACGCCGGGCCGCGGCGTCAGTGGTGCGACCCGGTGGCCGGTGTGGCGGTGCCGTTCGACAGGGAGCGGTAGACCATCTCCACGAACCGGGCGGGTGCCACGGGGCCCCGGCCCCAGCGCGCGTCGAACTCGGCGGTCGGACGCGAGGCGACGACCTCCTCCAGCTTCCTCCCCGCGGCCACCATCGGCTTCACGCGGTCCCGCACCGCCACCAGCATGGTGAGGTAGTCCGCCAGATCCTGCCAGCTGGCCAGGGGCCCTCGGCCGGGGACGATCGGCTCGACCAGGTCCTTGTATTCGCGGTAGGTGTCCACGAACTCTTTAGCGGTGCGGATCAGGCCCTCCACCGACCCGCCGTGCTCCAGGTCGAGCGCCGGGTAGCCGTCGCTGGTGAAAAGGCTGCCCAGGTAGAGGAACTGCCGGTCCTCGAAGTGCACGATCACGTCGCCGTCGCTGTATCCGGCCGGGTGGTGCACGGCGTGAATCTCGTCGTCGTTGATGCGGATCTGGAAGACGTTCGAGAAGCCCAGCATGGGAAGGCGCCGTAGCGCCGTGCTGTCGTTGCGCGCCTCCCGCCGGATTCTGTTGCGGATCCCCTCGTGCGCCACCACCACGGCGCCGTCTCGCGTCCACCCCGCGTCGCCCGCGCGCACCGCCGAGTCGCCGGTGGTGGCCAGCACGTAGCGCACGCGGGTCGGGGGGAGAGACGCCAGCACCTGGCGCGTCCGGGCCACCAGCGACGGCGTCTGGTGCCCCACTAGGAACGCGCCGTCGCTCCCCAGGTGGACCAGCAGGTTTCCGGTCGAGTCGGAGACGAGGCGCACGTCAACGGGGAGCGGCGGAACAGCCGCTTCCGCTGCGGGCTGGCGCTGCGCGGCCAATGGCGGCGAGAGGAGGAGCGCCGCGGCCGCGAGGGCGCCGGAGATGCGTCGCAGGGAACGGATCATGTCGGAACCCAGGGTTGCGTGGAGGTCGGTCGGCCACCGGGCGCGGGAAGTTCCCCTCGGGAAAGTCCGCATGGACCGGCGGTCAGAGGGTCGAAGGGGTCACTCGGCCTTGAGCGCGGCTGCCGGGTCGACGCGGCCGGCGCGGCGTGCCGGGACGAAGGTGGCGCCCAGTACCACAACGAAGAGGAGCGCCGACATGGTCACGTACGCGGCCGGGCTGCTGGGGCTGACCCCATACAGGAGCCCGCGCAGGATGCGGGTGAGCGCGAACGCGGGGAGGAGCCCGGCCGCGATCCCGCCGGCGGCCAGCACCACCCCCTGCCGCACGACCATCCGGCGCACCGCGCCCGGGGTGGCCCCCAGCGCGAGCCGCACACCGATCTCGCGGGTGCGGGCGCCCACCGTGTACGAGACCAGACCGTAGATCCCGATCACCCCCAGGAAGAGGGCGGAGGCGGCTGCCGCGAGCAGCAGGAGCATGGTGAGCCGGGTGCGCGCGGAGGCGGCCTCCACCACCTCCTCCAGCGTGCGCACGCGGGCCAGCGGCACCTTCGGGTCGAGTTCGCGCACGGCCTGGCGCACCGCCGCGGCCAGGGTGGCTGGGGGGACGGCGGCGCGCACCACCACGGTCATGTCGCGCGGGTAGACGGGCACCGGGACCTCCGCGCCGCCGGGGAGACGCGGGTCGTCAATCACGGGGAAGTACAGCGCTCGCGCTCCCCCACCGGTCAGCGATTCTCCGGGAACGTCTTCGGCCACGCCGGCCACGGCGTACGCCGGGCCGTCCACGCCCACGCGCACCCACCGCCCGACCGGGTTCTCGCCGCGGAACAGCGCGCGCGCCAGCGCTTCGCTCAGGATCACCGGCGGCGCGCCGCCCGCGAGGTCGGTGGGCTCGAAGCCGCGTCCCCGCCGAAGCGGGATGCGCATGGCCGCGAAGTAGCCGGGCGAGGCGAGGTTGAGCGAGGCCATGGGCGGCGTCACGCGCACGCCGGCCTCCGCCGGGTCGGGCGCGACGGGCGAGGCGAGGAACTCCGGGACGGGGGAGAGCGGCAGGGTGCCCGCCACCTCGGCGGCCTGCACGCCCGGGAACTGCCGCAGGCGGGCGAGGAGGGCGTGGTGGAAGCGCGCCCCGTCCTGGTACGCGGGGTATTCGCGGAAGGGGAGTGACACCTCCACCGCCAGGGTGCTCCGGGGGTCGAACCCGAGCTCGACCGCGCGCAACCGGCGGAAGCTCTGCACCATCACCGCCGATCCGATCAGCAGCGCCAGCGCGAGCGCCACCTGCAGCAGGACGAGGAGGCCCTGCACCCGGCGCGTATGGGGGCCGTAGGTGGACCGCGTCCCCGAAAGCGCGGCGGTGAGTCGCCCGCGGGCGGCGCGCAGCAGCCCCAGAGTCGCCGGGAGCGCGGCCGCCACCACCGCGGCAGTCAGCACCAGCGCCATGGTGGCCGCGCTCACCCGGACCTCGTGGAGGCGAGGGATCTCGCCGGGCGCGAAGCCGAAGCGCGCCCGCACCGCCACTTCGGCCAGCGCGAGCCCCAGGGCGGCCCCCGCCCCCGCGACCAGCATCGCCTCTCCCAGGAAGCGCGCGGCCAGGTCGACCCCGCCCGCCCCCAGCGCCCGCTCCACCGCAACCTCTCCTTGCTGCCGCTCGGCGCGCGCCAGGAAGAGCGTGGCCACGTTGGCACATGCGATCAGGAGGACGAAGGCCGCGGTGCACAGCAGGATCATCAGCGCCGGGCGGACGTCGCCCACCAACGCCTCCTTCAGCGGCACCACGACCGGACGCAGGCCGGACTCGCGCAGCAGCTCTGGCGTGGCGTCGCCGTACGCCTCGGGGAGGGCAGCGGTGAGCCGACGCAGGTCGGCCTCGGCGGCGGCGGGGCTCACCCCGGGCCTGAGCCGCCCCACCGAGCCCAGGTAGAGGGCGTGAATCCCGGACTCGGTCGCCTGTACGGGGAGCGCGTACCACACCTGCGTCTCCGGGCGGGGGAAGTCGAACGCGGGCGGGAGCACCCCCACCACCTTTCGAGGGAGCCGGTTCAGCTCGATAGAGCGGCCCACGATCCCAGGATCTCCGCCGTAGCGCCGCATCCAGAAGGCGTGGCTGATCACCACCACGGGCGTCGCGTCGGGGAGGGCATCATCCGGGGTGAAGAGCCGCCCCAGCGCGGGCGTCACGCCCAGCGCGCCGAAGACGCCGGGCGTGACCAGCGCGACCTGCACCCGCTCGGGATCGCCGTCGGTGGCGTTGACCACGTTCTCCACCCACACGCCCATCGCTTCGAGGACGCGGTTGTGCGCCCGGTAGTGCAGGTAGGTGCCGTCCGACAGTCCGGCGTCGGCAACGTCCAGCCCGGGGGCGGCGTGGCGGAGCGCGACCAACCGCTCGGCGGCGGGGTAGGGCAGCGGACGGAGAAGGACGGCGTCCACTAGGGTGAAGACGGCGGCCGTGGCGCCGATCCCGAGCGCCAGCGTGAGCACCGCGGCGGCGGTGAAGCCGGGCGCGCGGCGCAGGCGGCGGCCCGCGCGTAGGAGAGTGGTGAGGAGCGTCTCCATGCCACGCCTCGCAGCGAGGGGGATGACCGGGCGGGTCTGCGCCGGCCACGATCAATTGTTTCTGACAGAAACAAGGATGTCAAGGGCGCACTTCGAGGGACGTCACGTGCGTAGGAAGAGTGAAGACAGAGGATGAAGACGAATTTTGAAGATGGCGGGCGAAGATGAAAAACGAAGAACAATTTTGCTTGAAACGTGGCGTGGCGCCCATATGTTCGCTCCAGTGGCGGCCGGTTCGACCCGGACCGCCTCGCCTCCATCCGGAAGGAGCCGGCGCATGAACGACTCCGTTGTCATCCCAGGCCACGTCCGCTCGGTCATCGATCCCGACGGCGCGGTGGTCCTCGACCTCAGGAAGGGAAAGTACTACTCGCTGAATGGCGTAGGGACGGCGATCTGGCAGCAGCTGGAAGCCGGACGTACCCTCGCTGAGATTGCGGCGCACCTGTGCGAGCGCTATGGAGCGCCCGGCGACGAGGTGCGGCGCGACGTCGCCGACTTCGTCGACACCCTTCAGCGCCGGGCACTGGTCGATGTCCGGAGCTGACCTCCAGGCCGCCGCCCCGCCGGTTGCGGTCGCCGCGGCGCGGACGAGCGCGGCGCCGGGCGTGCTTGCGTGCGTCTGCGGGTGGCTCCTCTTGGCCGCGACCGACATGGTGCTCATGCTGGCCGGCTTCCACCGCTTCTACGGTCTGGTGCGCGGCTGTCCCACCCTGGGCACGGCGCCGCGTGAAGCGCGCGACGTGCGGGTCCGGACGCTGTGCGCGGCCGTGGACCGGGCGCAGAGCTACTACCTGAAGCGCGCTTGGTGCCTGCAGCGCTCGGCGGCCGCGGTCTGCCTTCTCCGGCTCCGCGGCGTGCCCGCCGACCTGGTGGTCGGGGTGCAGAAAATCCCCTTCTACGCCCACGCGTGGGCCGAGGTGGACGGTGTCGTCGTGAACGACTCTCCCTCGGTCAAGGCGATGTACCCGGAGATCGCGCGGTGCTGAAGCGGGGCCGGGACGAGGCGGTTCCTCGGGCGGCTCTTCGGGGCGGCACCGGCTCCGCCCGGCTCACCGGCTGACTCCGGACTCGGGAGCGCCAGCTTCCATGATCACGCCAAGGAGGAGCCATGGGCAGAGAGCGCGCGTATGAGTTCCCGGAACTCGCGGAACTCGGTGCGGTGGAGCAGGTGACGCGCGGGTCCGGCCCCACGTACGTCGACGCGTGCGGATGCGCCGCGCCAAGGCCGAGTATTGACCCGCCGGAGTGGGACGGGCCCGCGCTGCGCCCGAAGAGCGCGATCCGATGAGCGCGCTCGCCGGGGCGTACTCGCGCGGCGGCGCCGCGCTTCCCCGCCGCGTGCTGACGCGCATGAGCGTCGCCCTGGCGGACATCGGCCCCGACGGCGAGAGCGCGGCGTGGGGCGGGCGGGTGGGGATGCTCTTCCGGCCCTTCCACACCGACCGCCAATCGCGCCGCGCGCAGCAGCCGCTGGCCGCGCGGGACGGGTGGCTCCTTGCCTTCGACGGGCGGCTGGACAACGCCGCCGAACTGCGCGCGGAGTTCGGCCCCGGCGCGGGCGCCGCCGACGTCGAAGTCGCGCTGGCGGTGCTCCGCGCCCGGGGGGCCCGGGCACTGCCGCGCATGGTGGGCGACTTCGCACTGGCCTGCTGGGACCCGGACGGCGAGCGCCTCCTCCTGGCGTGCGACGCGCTGGGAAGGCGGGCGCTGTACTACCGCTGGACGCCCGAACACCTGTTCTGGTGTTCGCGCGCCCGGCCGCTGCTGAACTCGCTGGGCGCCTCGGCCGAGCTGGACGAGGAGTTCCTCGCCGACTTCCTGGTCAACCGCCCCTCGCCCGCCACGCCCTTCCGCGGCGTCAGCGTGCTGCCGGCCGGGCACGTGCTGGTCGTGGACCGTGGCGGCGCGCGGTGCACCCGCTACTGGGCGCCGGATCCGCAGCGACGCATCGAGTACCGCTCCGACGCCGAGTACGAGGCGCACTTCGCCGCGGTGCTGGAGGAAGCGGTCGCCTGCCGGCTCCGCGCCGACGCGCCCGTGTACTGCAACCTCAGCGGCGGGCTCGACTCCACCTCGCTGGTGTGCGTGGCCGACGACCTGGTGCGCGCCGGCCGTGTCGAGGCGCCCGAGTTGCGGACCGTCTCGTACGTGTTCGACGGAGCGGCCAGTTCCGACGAGCGCCGCTACATCACCCCAGTCGAGGCACGCCTGGGCCGGGCCGGCCTGCACGTCTCCGAGCTGCGTCATCCGATCCTCGCCCCCTTCCCGGCCTCGCTCCGCCCGGACGCCCCCGCCAACCAGCTCTCCTTCCTGGCGCGCCAGGACCACGTCACGCGCGAGATGGCGTCGCACGGCGCCCGCGTCCTCCTCTGCGGCATCGGCGGCGACCATGTCCTCTGGAGCACGCCTCCCGATGCACTCCCCCTCGCCGACCTCGCAGCCGCGGGGAAGGTGAGCGCGCTGCTGCGCGCCGCCGCGGAGTGGTCTCGGGCACTCCGCTGGCCCTACTTCAAGACGCTGTGGTCCGGCGCAGTCTGGCCGCTCCTGCCCCGGAGGGTGCAGGCATGGCAGCGCGAGGAGCCGCTGGGCGAGTGGATCGACCCGCGCTTCGCCCGGCGGATGGGACTGCGCGAGCGCATGGTGGGGATGCCCGCGGACGGGGTGCGCTTCCGCCGCCCCAGCCAGACGCTCCAGTACGAGCTGATCCGGCGGGCCATGCGCTTCCCGGTCTTGGAGTGGCTCTCCAGCACGGGGCACGTGGACGTGCGCTACCCGTTCCTGGACCGGCGCCTGGTGGAGTTCGCGCTGGCGATCCCGCTCGGGCAGCTCGTTCGTCCGCACGAGACCCGCTCCGTGGTGCGGCGCGCACTGCGGGGCGTCATCCCCGAGGAGGTGCGCACCCGCCGCAGTAAGGCCGGCCCCGACGAAGCGTTCCACCGCGCGCTGATCCGCGAGTGGCCGCGCCTGGAGCCGCTCTTCGCCGACTCGAGGGCGGCGGCGCTCGGTGTGGTGGACGGCGGCGCGCTGCTAAACGCTCTGAGGCGGGCGCGCCACGGCATCGTCGTCAATAGCTCGCAACTCCTGCGGACGGTCTCGTTGGAGCTGTGGCTGCGCACGCTTGAAGCCGGTGAACCTTCGAACGGTCCTGGCGAGGGCTCCGCGCTCTCGCGGAGCGAGGAAGTCGAGGCTGGCGCCACTCCGGCTGCACTCTGAGAGGGTGTTAGGCGTGCGTGGCGGCGCAGCTTCTTGGAGAGGGCACGTGCTGCGGGTCCCCTCCGATCCCGCCCCCAAGGGGCATAACCATCCAATCCAAGGAGGCAGCGATGATGTACGAACGGCCCGAGATCCTGGAAGTCGGCCAGGCCCAGACCCTCACACTCGGCACCGCCGGCGTGAACACCGACGCCTGCGGCTGCAGCGTCCCGAGAACGGACACGTCGCGGTAGGAGGAAGTCCGCCGGAGGAGCGCCTCCTCCGATCTCGCCCCTTTCAGGGGCATCACCGTCCACTGCTGGAGGGAACATGCCGTACGAGCGGCCCGAGATCCTGGAAGTCGGCCAGGCCCAGACCCTCACGCTCGGCACCACCGGCGTGAACACCGACGCCTGCGGCTGCAGCGTCCCGCGGGCCCCGTCGCAGACACTCCCGGGCGTCGACTAGCGGAAGCCTGCCGGAGAGGGGCGCTCGGGTTCCCGGGCCCCTCTCCGGCGCAGGCACCTGCAGCCGCAGCGCCGGCCGCCGATCCGGCTGACCCACAGCCCGCCACCCCGACATGCCTTGCGCCCGGGCGCTGAACCGTTGTGCGCATCACCATCCATATCCGTTCCCCGAAAAATTTCCCCCGTCGTCAGCAAATCTGGCTCGCTTCCCATCGTCTATCGATGGGGCTTGACAGATTGGATCGGAAACCCGACTCTTCCATCGACTATCGATGGGAGATGTGACGATGACGAACCGATCGGCGGACCTGCTCCCCGGCACCCTCGACCTTCTGGTTCTGCGCACGCTCGTCCGCGGGCCGATGCACGGCTACGGCATCGCGCAGCGCGTCAAGGAACTGTCCGACGCCGTGCTCGAGGTGGGGGAGAGCTCGCTTTATCCCGCCCTGCAACGCCTCCTGCTCGATGGCTACGTCGCCGCCGAGTGGGGAACCTCCGAAAACAACCGCCGCGCGCGCTACTACACGCTGACGCCCGCAGGCCGCCGGCAGCTCGCGGTGAAGCGCGGGGAGTTCGAGCGGGTCGTGACGGCGATCCAGGCGGTGCTCAGCCTCGCCTGAGGAGCTCGCGCATGCGCCTGATCCGACGACTGGCCTACTGGCTTCGGCTCCCGGAGTGCCACGCCGACCTCGCGGACGAGGTCGCGTTCCACCGCGAGATGATCGAGGAGGATCTCATCCGGCGCGGGATGCCGCCCGACCAGGCGCGCCATGCGGCGCGTCGCGCGATGGGCAACGAGACGCTCATGCGCGAGTCAGCACGCCATGTGTGGCTCTGGCCGTCGCTCGAGGCCGTATGGCAGGACGCGAGGCACGCCGCGCGCGGCCTGCGCCGGTCGCCGATCTTCACGGTGGGCGCCACCCTGACGCTGGCCCTCGGCATCGGCGCGAACACGGCGATGTTCTCCCTTGTCGACCGCCTGCTCTTTCGCGCGCCGGCACGGATGGTCGATCCGGCATCGGTGCACCGCGTGTACCGGTATCGGACCATGGAAGGCAGGGAGAGCCTGACGGGCGGTCAGTACGCGCGGTACGTCGACCTCGCTCGATGGGCGACGGGGTTCTCCGAGTCGGCCACCTATTCCCTCAAGTCCCTCGCGGTCGGCAGCGGCGAGAGGACGCGGCTCGCGAACGTCGCCGTCGTCAGCGCGGGGTTCTTCGGATTCTTCGACGCACCACCGGCGCTGGGCCGCTACTTCACCGCCGCCGAGGACGCACCACCTCGCCCCGAACCGGTGGCGGTGCTGAGCGGGACGGCGTGGAGGACGTGGTTCGGCGGCCGGAAGGACATCGTTGGATCCACGGTGCAGATCGGTGCCGCCGTCTACACGATCATCGGCGTCGCGCCCGACGGGTTCGTCGGCCTGTGGCCGTATCGGCCACCCGCGGCGTACATCCCCGTCGCGACGTACGCCAGCACCGCCGGACCGCCCGATTGGGCAACGACCTACAGCCACGCGATCGGCCTCGAGATGATCGTTCGCCGGAAGCCCGGCGTGACCCTCGCCGCCGCGAACGCGGATCTCACCACCGCGCTGAGGCGGAGCTTCCAGCGTCAGATCGAGGAAGATCCAGGTTACCCGCCGCTGGCCTCGCTTCGCCCGCGCGCCGTCGCGGGGTCCGTGCTGGCCGAACGGGGGCCGGAGTCCTCGAGCGTCGCGCGTGCCGCCCGGTGGCTGGGCGGGGTGAGCATCATCGTCCTGCTCATCGCCTGCGCGAACGTGGCGAATCTCGTGCTGGCGCGCACCATCAGCCGCCGCCGCGAGATCGCCGTCCGCATCGCGCTGGGCGTGAGCCGGCGGCGTCTCCTCGGTTTGCTCCTCACGGAAGGGCTGGTGCTCGCGCTGCTCGGCGGCATCGCGGGAGTCGCCGTAGCCGTGTGGGCGAGTGGCGTGCTGAGGGCTGCGTTCCTCCCGGGCACGGATCAGCCGGCGCTCATCACCGACTGGCGTACGCTGCGCTTCGCGGCTGCGGTGGCGCTGGGGGCAGGCCTCCTGGCCGGGCTTGCGCCGCTGGCGCAGCTGCGCCGCGGCAGCCTGGCCGGCGACCTCAGGTCGCGGGCGCGTGATGGGGCGCACCAGCGCAGCGCGCTCCGCGCCGGGCTGGTGCTGCTGCAGAGCGCTCTGTCGGTCGTACTGCTGGTCGGCGCGGGACTATTCGTCCAGAGCCTGCGCAACGTACGCGACGTGCGCCTGGGCTTCGATCCGGACTCGGTGCTCCGGGTGGAGCTCGACATGCGGGGTGTCGGCCTCGACAGCGCCGCGATGGTGGCGCTGCGGCTTCGTCTGCTCGACGCGGCGAGGAGCGTTCCGGGAGTCACCCACGCGACGCTGCGGGAATCGGTTCCTTTCGACGGAGCAACCTCGTGGCCGCTCTTCGTCCCCGGGATCGATTCGGTGAGCGCGATCGGTGAGTTCAACTTCAACGCGGTGTCGGCGGACTACTTCGCGACGATGGGCACGCGCATCGTCCGCGGCCGGGGCATCGCGAGCACCGACGTGGAGGGTGCGCCCAGGGCTGCGGTCGTCGGCCGGTCGATGGCGAGAGTCCTCTGGCCGGATCAGGACCCGATCGGCCAGTGCATGCGCGTCGGCGCGGACACGGCCCCGTGCACGTACGTCGTCGGGATCGCCGAAGACATCCACTCGCAATCGATCCAGGCAGAGCCAGGGCTGTTCTACTACTACCTCTCGACGGCGCAGTGGCAGCCGCAGGAGGGCGGCCTCTTCGTGCGCGCTCACCACGCGAGCAGGCTCGTAGAGCCGCTGCGGGTCCGCCTGCAGCGCGAAATGCCGGGGAGCTCCTTCGTCACCGTCACCCCACTCGCAGAGGTGGTGGACGCCGAGATACGCCCGTGGATCGTCGGCGCGACCGTGTTCACGGCGTTCGGCGCGCTGGCGCTGATTCTCGCGGCGGCGGGGCTCTACAGCGTGATGGCCTACAGCGTCACGCAGCGGAGGTATGAGCTCGGCGTTCGCCTGGCGCTCGGCGCCGGCCCGGCGCGGGTGGTCACGCTCGTCGTAATGCAGGGCGTGCGTGCGATGCTCACCGGTGTGGCCATCGGGTGTGCGATCGCGATCGCGGCCGGGCGATGGGTCGGGCCGATGTTGTTCGAGCTGCGGCCGAGCGATCCGGGCGTTTTCGGGATCGTGGTCGGCACCATGCTCATGGTGGCGATCCTGGCCAGCGCGATTCCAGCCCTTCGCGCGGCGGGGCTCGACGTGAGGAGCGTGCTGCAGTCGGATTGACGACCGGCGTAGCTACGGCCGCGCTCCGCTAGATGATAGTGGAGGGACGAGACCGCTTGCGGCGGGAGGTAATGGAGCTGCTGGTGCCGCCGCGGCCAGTGACCGGGCACGGTGACATGCTCACCGCCGAGGCCGGCCGTGAATGTCAGTGGCCCCCGGAAACGTGTAACGAAGCTCCAGTTCCTCCTCGCCGCGCCGAACCCGCAGCACGTACCGGGTCCCCGGCTCCTGAACGGGGAAGAGCGGCGGCTGCCGCGCGTCCCGACCGTTGATGGCCACGATGGTGTCGCCCACGGCGAGTCCCGCACGCTCGGCGTTGGAATGGGCCGCAATCTCGGTGACGTACGGGTAGCCGTACGCGTTCCGCGGACCAGGATTCATCCCGATGGAGAATCCCCAGTCGGGCCCGCGGCTGGGACCTGGATGGGGATTCGTATACGTGCGTACACCGCCCTCCCCCGCGGGCTCGGACGTCGACTGCGCGCTCGCGACACGCGGACAGAGGGCACAGCAGACCGCGAACGCCACAACGTACGATCGGAACATCACGGGACCCCTCCCGAATGAAAGTTGAGTGTCTCCGCACGCCATGCTGGCCAGCCGGCCAACGTGCCTGGTGAGCGATCAGCGCGTGCGCTGGCGGGCCGCGAGTTCCTCGCTCCCTGGGGGCTCAGCCGCTGCCACCGCGCGCCGAACGTAGGCGCGCAGCATCTCCAGCGGGGGTGTTCCGTCGAAACGCAGACCGTTGACCAGGAAGGTCGGCGTGCCGTCCACGCGCAGTCGTCTGGCGTCCAGGGTGTCGCGCCCGAGGTTGTCGCTCGGGCCCGCATCGGCCAGGCACCGCTCGAACGCGGGAATGTCCGGCAGCGCCGCCTCCGTCGCGAAGCGCGTCCAGGACGCCAGCCCGATCGACTCCTGCTCGACGAAGAGCGCGTCGTGATAAGCCTCGAAGCGGTCCTGCCGTCCGGCACACTCGCTGGCCCGTGCTGCGGCGACGGCGAACGGGTGGCTCGCCAGCGGCGAATGCCGGTAGACCACGGCGACCTGTCCCGGAAACTCCGTCCGGATTGCGATTCACGATCTGGAACACCCGGGTACGGTTCGACGCCTTACCGGCCATAACAGCTTGGAATCACACAGAGGAACAGAGAAGCCCTCCGTTTCTCTGTTCCTCTGTGTGAGGCTTTTCCAGGACTTGTTCCCAAACGATTCTCGGCAGAGCGGCAGGACGCAGTCCCGCCTATCGGACGCTCTCGTAGTCCGTCGGCGGCGGCTGGCCGGAGGGACAGGAGGGGCGCCGCTCCTCCCACTCGCGGCGGGAGGCGGTGTCGCGCGCGGCCCGGGCCTGGAGCATCCGGCAGAAGCGGTGGAGCTGGCGCAGGCTGTCGGCGGCGGTCCAGGCGGTGCGGAACCTCACCGAGTGGATCACCGCCAGCGCCGCCGCCCGCCCCGCCGAGTCCGCCGCCGGCCCCCACCCGATCACCAGCAGCCGGTTGCCGTCTCCCGCGTCGCGCCACCACCCCTCGGCCACGGCGTGCCGCGCCGTCGCTCCCGACGCCCCCGGCACCTCGCGCACGCTGGCGCGGACCACCGCCGCCCGCCCGCCGATCGGTGTCTCGCACGACCACCCCGCGCCGGGGACGGTGTCGGGGCGCTCGCGCGGGTCGGTGGTGCGCGGTCCATAGTCGAAGGCCAGCGCCCGCTCCCCCGCCAGCCAGGTGCCCACGTAAGTGTCCACCCCCGTCACCACCTGCTCGCGGAGCTCCGGCGGCGCCTTGAAGACGAACGGCCCCGCGTCCACCACCTGCCACCCCGCCGTGTCCACCGCCGGCCAGTAGCAGCCGTACACCGGCGCCGCTTCCCGCACCGCCTCCCGCGCCGGCTCCCCATCGGGGCGGCAGGCGATCACCGCGGCCAGGAGCAGGAAAGACGAAGCGCGCCGGACGACCCCGGGGAGAGGGGCCGTCCGGCGCGCTTCGGTTCCGAACACCGCCGCCAGATTCAGCGCTCGGGCTGGTTGTACGCCGCGATGACGGCCACCGCCACGGCGATCCCCAGCCACAGCCACGCCGCGGTGAGCCACGTCGACGCGCCGAAGCCGTAGTGGTATCCCCAGCCGCGGGCGATGCCGGTGAGCGCGGTGCCCAGGCCGTAGCGGCCGCTCCACAGGCTCCGGACGACGTGGTAGAGCGGGTTCTCGCCGTTCGAGGTCGCGTTCCACGCCGAGAGCACCAGGTACCCGAACGCCCCGCCCGCCAGCCACCGCCAGGGGTGCACCGTCCGGAGCGCCAGCGCCGTGCCGAGCCCGTACATGGTGACCGCCCCCGTGAAGATCGCCGCCCACCGCCACCAGGTGGGGATGTACCCGTGCGGGCCGTAGTACGACCGGCCGATGTCGCCGCCCGTGGCCACCGCCATCACCCCCAGCCAGGCCAGGTAGCCGACCACCGCCGCCAGCAGCCAGAGCAGCCCCGAGGCGCTCTTGAGCAGCGCGTGCGGCCCGTGCGGCACCGGCATCGACAGGTGGTAGCCGCGCCCCCCGGGGGCCTCGCCCTTCCACACGGCCAGGGGGGCGAAGAGCGCCAGCAGGAACACGGGGATCCCCGCCTCGGGCACCAGGTCCACCGACATCCCGTGGACGCCGTTGAGCCGCGCCCACGCCGTGAGCCCGGTGAAGATCCCCAGGATGCCGCCCACCGCCAGCGCCTCGCGCCGCAGCGACAGCCCCACCGAGCGGAACTGCTCGCGGACCACCGGGCCGCGGGCGGGGAGGGGGTGCAGGAACGTCTCGGACATGGGGCTTACTCCTTTCGGCTGAGGAGGGCGATTGCCGCGTCTTCCAGCGTCAGGGGGGCGGCGTCGCGCACGGTGGCGCCGCTGGCGGCGAGCAGCCCCACCACCTCGGGCTCGTCGCCCCAGACGCTCCACTGGATCTCCCGGCCCACGCCGCCGCGCTTGACCACGGTGCCGTCCAGGCCGGGGACCCCGCGCCACCCCTCGGGGATGTCGGCGCGGTAGCGGCGCAGCATGCGGTGCAGCGTGTCGCGGGCGAGCTGCGCCGTGAGCCGCCCGTCGCGGATCACCCCCAGGTGGTCGGCCAGGCGGTCGACCTCGTGCACCAGGTGGGTGGAGACCAGCACCGTGCACCCGGTCTCGGCCACGTGCTCGGCCAGCATCCCCAGCGTCTCGTCGCGCATCACCGGGTCCAGCCCGTCGGTGGGCTCGTCCAGCAGCAGGAGCGGCGGGCGGTGGGCCAGGGCCAGCGTCAGGTGGACGCGGCGGGCGAGGCCCTTCGACAGCCTGCCGAGCGGCTTGTGCAGCGGCAGCTCGAAGGCGTGGGCCAGGCGCGCCGCGTACGCCGCGTCCCACGCCGGGAAGTAGACCGCGTGGTGCTCCAGCATCCGCCCCACGCGCATCCACGGGTACCCCCAGTCGGTGCGCTCGGGGACGTACCCCACCTGCGCCCGCACCCGCGGCCCCTGCGCGCGCGGGTCCATCCCCAGCACGTCCACGAGGCCGGCGTCGGGGCGCAGCAGCCCCAGGAGGATCTTGAGCGTGGTGGTCTTCCCCGCCCCGTTGGGCCCCACCAGCACGTAGACGGCGCCCTCGGGCACCTGGAGCCCGACGTCCCGAAGGCTGAACTCGGGCCCGAAGCGCCTGGAGAGGCCGTCGGTGCGCACCGTGAGGGCGCCGGCGTCCAGGCGGACCGGGAGGTGGAAGCTCATCCGGGCTCCGGGGTGGAAGTGGGCTCGCCCGCGGCCTCGCGCAGGGCGTCGATCAGCTCTTCGGCGGAGAGGCCGTTGCGCCGCGCGTCGCGCAGCGCGGCCTGGGCGACCCTGCGGGCCAGGGCGCGCCGCTCCTCGGGCCCCGCCTCGCCGGGGGCCACCACCGGCCCCTCGCCCCAGCGCACCGCGACGACGCCCTCGCTCTCCAGCGCGCGGTAGGCGCGGGCCACCGTGCCGGGGTTCACCCTGAGCTCCGCCGCCAGGTCGCGCACCGGCGGGAGCGGGTCGTCGGCGTGCAGGGTGCCCAGGATCAGCGCGCGCCGCACCTCGTCCACGATCTGCACGTGCACGGGCCGCGGGTCGGCGGTGTCGATGTGGAACCGCATGCGCGCATCGTCCTGCGAGAGGCCCTTCCCGTCCCTTCCCAAACGTGCGGGGGCGGCGGCTTCTGTCAACCCTGCCGGAGGGGGCCTGCGCGGGCGGCGGCGTCCGCTTAGATTGGCCGCGCCCGTACTACCGTCCAACCCGCGCAGGTGTTTCGATGACTCTGGATACGAGCAAGTTCATCTTCGTGATGAAGGACCTGACCAAGGTCGTCCCCCCCAACCGCACGATCCTGAAGGGGATCTGGCTCTCGTTCTACCCCGGCGCCAAGATCGGCGTGGTGGGCCCCAACGGCAGCGGCAAGAGCAGCCTGCTGCGCATCATGGCCGGCGTCGACCGCGACTTCAACGGCGAGGCCTGGCCCGCCGAGGGCACCCGCATCTCGTACCTGTCGCAGGAGCCCGAGCTGGACCCGGCGCTCGACGTGCGCGGCAACGTGGAGGAGGGCGTGCGGCACATCCGCGACCTGCTGCGCCGCTTCGACGAGGTGAACATGTCGTTCGGCGACGTCTCCACCGACGAGGAGATGAACGCGCTCCTGGAGGAGCAGGCACGGCTGCAGGACGCCATCGACGCGGCGGGGGCGTGGGAGCTGGACCGCAAGATCGACATCGCCATGGAGGCGCTCCGGCTGCCGCCGCCCGACGCGCGCGTGGAGACGCTCTCCGGCGGCGAGAAGCGCCGGGTGGCGCTCTGCAAGGTGCTGCTCGAGGAGCCCGACATGCTCCTGCTGGACGAGCCCACCAACCACCTGGACGCGGAGAGCGTGGCCTGGCTGGAGCACCACCTGGCCGAGTTCAAGGGCACCATCGTGGCCATCACGCACGACCGCTACTTCCTGGACAACGTGGCCGAGTGGATCCTGGAGCTCGACCGCGGCGAGGGGATCCCCTGGAAGGGCAACTACTCGAGCTGGCTGGAGCAGAAGCAGGAGCGGCTCCGGCGCGAGGAGAAGCAGTCGTCCGCCCGCCAGCGCACGCTGGAGCGCGAGCTGGAGTGGGTGCGCATGGCCCCGCGCGCCCGCCAGGCCAAGAGCAAGGCGCGGCTCCACTCGTACGAGCAGATGCTGGCCGAGGACCCGCGCGAGAAGCTCTCCCGCGCCGAGATCGTGATCCCCAACGGCCCCCGCCTGGGCGACGAGGTGGTGGTGGCCGAGAGCCTGGCCAAGGGCTACGAGGACCGCCTGCTGATCGACGGCCTCTCGTTCCGCCTGCCGCGGGGCGGCATCGTGGGCGTGGTGGGGCCCAACGGCGCCGGCAAGACCACGCTCTTCCGCATGATCACCGGGAAGGAGACGCCGGACGGCGGGACGCTCAAGGTGGGCTCCACGGTGGAGATGGCCTACGTGGACCAGAGCCGCGACACGCTGGACGGCGACAAGACCGTCTACCAGGAGATCTCGGGCGGGCAGGACACCATCCGGCTGGGCCGCGGCGAGGTGAACGCGCGCGCCTACTGCAGCTGGTTCGGCTTCCGGGGATCGGACCAGCAGAAGCCGGTGAAGGTCCTCTCGGGCGGCGAGCGCAACCGGGTGCACATGGCCAAGACGCTGCAGCGTGGCGGCAACCTGATCCTGCTGGACGAGCCCAGCAACGACCTGGACGTGGACACGCTGCGGGCGCTGGAGGACGCGCTGCTGGAGTTCGCCGGCTGCGCCATGGTGATCAGCCACGACCGCTGGTTCCTGGACCGCATCTGCACGCACATCCTGGCCTTCGAGGACGAGGGCCGCGTGGTGTGGCACGAGGGCAACTACCGCGAGTACGAGGCCGACCGCAAGCGCCGCCTGGGCGCCGAGGCCGACACCCCCCACCGCATCCGCTACAAGAAGCTGGTGCGGGCGTGAGAGCCGGATCGCCCGGGAGAGTCCGACGACTCTCCCGGGCCATCTTCCAGCATCCTTTCATAGGCGGAGAGGCGACAACTGGCTTGTCTTTCTGCTCGTCTCTCCCAACCTTTCAGTTGCGAAGCCTCCATGACGGATGGCAGACGGTGGGTGGTCCACGATCGTTGGGGTAACGAGATCTATCTCACTGACGAGCGATGGGAGCACATCGTAGAAGGCCATCCGGAGATGCATGGGCACGAGGGTGAGCTTCGGGACGCCATCCGGTCGGGACAGCGGCTGCAGGACTCGCTGAATCCCCAGAAGTACCGGTATTCGAAACGCTTCCCGAACCTGCCCATGGACAACACGCACGTCGTGGCGATCGTTCTCTTCCGCTTCGGCCAGAGCGAGGATGGGACTCCGTACTCCAACAACTATGTCGTCACGGCGTTCCAGAAGGAGGTAGGCTGAGCCATGCCCGAGCCACGGATCCGCTATGACGAGCCCAGCGATACGCTGTACGTCGCGTTCGCACCGGGCGAGAGCGCTACCGGGATCGAGTTGAACGAGCACATCCTGCTGCGTGTCGACAAGAGCAAGCGGGCCGCGGTGGGCCTGACCCTTTTCGACTACTCCCTCCTGGCGCAGCAGACGGAGATCGGGCCTCGCAGCTTCCCGCTCACCGGGCTCGCCGAGCTCTCCACGGATCTGCGGAACCTCGCGCTGGCGATCATGCAAGCCGCACCCGTCAGCGAGTTCCTGACTCTCTCGGCGTACACTCCCGGGCCGAACGAGCTCATCCCCATCACCTCGTTGCAGGCCGGAAAGATCACATCCCGAGCTGCCTGATGAGAGCATGAAGGGAGAGGGGACGCACCGCGTCCCCTCTCCCTTTCAGCCGTATCCCCCAGCACTTCGGTCTAGCGGAGGCGCGCTCCGGACAGCGCCAGCGTGGGAACGCTAGTTTCGTCTCCGAGCCCGTAGCACCAGCGCCACGACCATCGGCACGAAGACGACGGTGTTGTAGAACAGGTGCAGCTCGATGCGGGGGACGAAGAGCTGGACGACGCTCGTCGGCACGGGCCGGCCGGCCAGGTTGGTGCCCAGCGTGGCCTGCGCGATGAGCAGCAGGTGCTCGAAGTGGTGCCAGACCTGGAGCCAGAACGCCGCCATCCACCACGCGCCCGCCCGCCCCGTGAACGCCCCGCGCAGCAGGAACAGGCCGGCCAGCATCACGACGGCGTAGCCGTAGTGCAGCGCCTCGGAGTGCACCAGCCACGGGAACGCCTGCCCCAGCACGCCCCGCGAGTGGTGGCGCGGCCAGCCGAGCACCCACACCTGCCACGCCTGCACCAGGTGCTCCGCCCAGTGCGCCAGCACCACCGCCATGAACAGCTTGAGCGCGGTCGCGTAGCGGTCCCGCGCCGCCCCCGGGAGCGCATCCAGAGTCGTGGTCGGGCGGGCGAGGGCCGGTGCGTCCGTGGTCATGCGGGGCTCCTTCCGCTGGAGGCTGGCGGCGGCCGATCCGGAGAGCGCCGGCTCGGCGGGCAGGGCGTGAAAAATCGGCCCGGCGCTCCGAATTCGCTTCTCCGGGATTGCTCACAAACCGGGGAGCGCCTCCACCTCCGGGCGTTGCCGGCTCCGCCTCCCGCGGAGGACACGATGCTTCCACGGACCGGAACCCAGCTTTAGCTTCCAGGTACGAGCCCCGACCCGCGCCCGGCCCATTAAGCCTCGAAAACCCGCCGCTGGCGCGCTTTTTCCACGCGAGTGGGCAGATGTTTCCACTCACCAGAGGTGCCGGATGCCCCAATTCAGCCGACGATCGTACCCGGACCCCGTCCGCGACAGCCTGGTGGAAGTGCGCCGCGGGCTGCTCCGGCTGCACAAGGCGCTCATCGACGCCGAGCGCATCGACTTCGAGCGCGGGCGCGGGCCGGTGACCAACGCGCAGCTCCTGCAGGCGCTCATCGAAGAGCCGTTCTTCGCCTGGCTGCGCCCCTTCTCGGGGCTGATCGTGGAGATCGACGAGGCGCTGGCCGCCCGCGAGCCGATCTCGAAGCCGGCCGCCCGCGCGTTCGTGGAGCGCGTGCGCGAGCTGGTGGCCACCCCCGTCGACGAGCCCCCCGAGCTCTCCCGCCTGGAGCAGGTGCGCACCCGCCACCCCGACGTGCTGCTGGCCCACCTGGAGCTGGGAAGCCGCATCAAGACGGCGCTGGAGCACTGAGCGCCCCGCCCACCCCGTCTCCCGACCCATGCCGCAGCGAGCCAGCGAGAGCGCCGGGCTCCTCCTCTACCGCCGCGCGGCGGGCGGGGTGGAGGTGTTCCTGGCGCACCCGGGCGGCCCGTTCTGGAAGAACAAGGACGCGGGCGCCTGGAGCATCCCCAAGGGCGAGGTGGGCGAAGGCGAGGAGCCGCTCGCCTGCGCCCGCCGCGAGCTCGAGGAAGAGACCGGAATCCGCTCCGAGGGCCCCTTCCTCGACCTGGGCGAGATCCGCCAGAAGGCCGGGAAGCGGGTGCGCGCCTGGGCCTGCGAGGGCGACGCCGACCCGGCCGGGATCACCAGCAACGAGGTGCGGACCGAGTGGCCGCGCGGCTCCGGCCGATGGCTCACCTTCCCCGAGGTCGACCGCTGCGCCTGGTTCGACCCCGCGACGGCGCGGGAGAAGATCAACCCCGCCCAGGCCGAGCTGATCGACCGGCTCCTGGCCGCGCTGGCCGGCTGAGCGCGGATACGCGGATCCCCATTCTGTCATCCTGAGTCTTCCACCGCGCTGCGCGCGACCACGGAGGATGAAACGGGTTGTAGTTCTCCCTCCCACCGCGCAGCGGGGGGAGGGCCGGGGAGGGGGGCTACCCGCGGCGAGCACCGAAGCCCGTCACAGCGCACG
>DASVWD010000085.1 GCA_036389795.1 Longimicrobium sp. | reverse complement strand
CGCGGGATGCCGGAGGAGCGCCGATGAGCACCACGCCGCAGGAGCGCCTGGCGCTCGGGGTGGCCGCCCTCCTCCTGGCCGCGGGCGTCGGCGCGCGGGCGCTCCGCAGCGGGCCCGAGCCGGCGGGGCTGACCGGCGGTCCGGCGGCCGAGGCCGACGCGCGGGGGCTCGCCGCGCTGCGCGACGAGGTGCGGGGCGAGGTGGCGCGCGCGGAGCGCCGGGCGCGGCCGCTGGCGCCGGGGGAGAAGATCGACCCGAACACGGCGAGCGCCGACGAGCTGGACCGGCTGCCGAAGGTGGGCCCCGGCGCCGCGGAGAAGATCGTGGCCTGGCGTCAGGAGCACGGGCGCTTCCGCACGCTGGCGGACCTCGACTCCGTCCCCGGGATCGGCCCCGCCGCGCTCGCGGCGATCGCCCCGCACGTGACGCTGCCGGCGGCGGCGGGCGGTCGTGCAGCTTTGGGCGGACCCGTGCAGAATGACGCGCCGAGGGGGAGCGCCGCGGGGAGCCCACGCGCGTCCCCCGCGTCCCCGGCGGGCGCCGTCGACCTGAACGCGGCGAGCGCCGCGGAGCTGGAGGCGCTGCCGGGGATCGGGCCGTCGCTGGCGGGGCGGATCGTGGCCTGGCGCGCGGCGCACGGGCGCTTCCGCTCGGTCGACGAGCTGGAGCAGGTCGCCGGCGTGGGGCCGGCCACGCTGGCCCGCATCCGCCCGCACGTCCGCGCTTCCCCTTGACGCCGTCCGGGGGTGGCACCGAATTTGACAGCTCATCCCCGGTCACGCTCCCGTTCCGGCGCCTGCCTCCCGGCGGGCTACCCGCGCTACACTCCCCCTGAGGAACATGGCAGTCTCGGCTCCCGCCGCTGATCGCATCGGCGACCAGCTCGTGCACGAGCAGCTGATCACGCGCGACCAGCTGCTCAAGGCGCTGGACGACGCCCGCGCCAACGGCACCCGCGTCGGCTTCTCGCTGGTGAAGCTGGGGTTCCTGGCCGAGCCCGACCTGGTGCGCGCCCTGGCCCGCCAGCACCGCGTCCCCGCCGTGGACCTGGAGCGCGTCAAGCTGGACCCGCGCATCCTGAAGCTGATCCCCGGCGAGATCGCGGTGAAGCACCAGGTGCTCCCGCTGCGCCGCGTGGGGCGGACTCTCACCGTGGCGATGTCGAACCCCACCGACCTGGGGGTGATCGACGACCTGAAGTTCATCACCCGCCTGGACATCGAGCCGGTGATCGCGGGCGACTTCACGCTGCGCAAGGTCATCGAGCGCGAGTACGAGTCGGCCGACGAGAAGATCAACGAGCTGCTCAAGCAGTTCGACCAGGAAGACGTGGAGCTGGTGGAGGACCGCGAGGAGGAGGTGAGCGTCACCTCGCTCCAGGCGGCGGTGGAGGAGGCGCCGGTCGTCAAGCTGATCAACGGCATCCTCACCGACGCGGTGCACCGCGGGGCCAGCGACATCCACTTCGAGTGCTACGAGAAGGACGTGCGGGTGCGCTACCGCATCGACGGCGTGCTGCAGGAGATCATGCGGCCGCCGATCAAGATGAAGGCGGCGCTCATCTCCCGCTTCAAGATCCTCTCCGAGCTGAACATCGCCGAGCGGCGCGTGCCCCAGGACGGGCGCCTCAAGCTGCGCGTGGGCCGCCGGGTGATCGACTTCCGCGTGAGCACCCTGCCGACCATCTTCGGCGAGAAGATCGTGCTCCGCATCCTGGACAAGGGGAACCTGACGCTCGACCTCGAGAAGTTCGGGATGGAGCCCAAGGCCGAGGCCGACTTCATGCGCGCCATCCTGAACCCCTACGGGATGGTGCTGGTGACGGGCCCCACCGGGTCGGGGAAGACGACCACGCTCTACAGCGCGCTCTCGCGGATCAACACCATCGAGACCAACATCATGACGGCGGAGGACCCGGTCGAGTACAACCTGCACGGGATCAACCAGGTGCAGGTGCGGCCCGACGTGGGGCTCACCTTCGCGGCGGCGCTGCGCGCGTTCCTGCGCCAGGACCCCAACATCATCATGGTGGGCGAGATCCGCGACCTGGAGACGGGCGGCATCGCCATCAAGGCGGCGCTCACCGGCCACCTGGTGCTCTCCACGCTGCACACCAACGACGCGCCCTCCACCATCACCCGCATGGTGGACATGGGGATCGAGCCGTTCAACGTGGCCAGCGCGGTGAACCTGATCACCGCCCAGCGCCTGGTGCGCCGCATCTGCGCCAACTGCAAGGAAGAGGCGGTCTACCCCGCGGAGTACCTGACCGCCGCCGGGATCAGGCCCGAGGACACGCACGGCGTCACCTTCTACCGCGGCCGGGGCTGCGAGCAGTGCGGCGGCTCGGGGTACAAGGGGCGCCAGGGCCTCTACGAGGTGATGGCGATGTCGCCCACGCTGCGGCGGATGATCCTGCAGGGGGCGTCGACCGCCGAGCTGCAGCAGCAGGCGATCACCGAGGGGATGCTCACGCTGCGCATGGACGGGATGGTGAAGGCGCGGCGGGGGATCACCACGCTGGAAGAAGTGGTGAAGGAGACGGCCGCGTGAGCGGGCCGGGCGCTCCCGACGGGGCGCCCGGTTTCGTTTTTAAGGGAACGCGGAGGGTGCGGCGCCCGGCGGGGGCCCTCTCCCTGGCGCCTGAGGCGCCTGTCCCTCCCCCAAAACAGCCTGGGGGAGGGACTTCGGCCGCTGCGCGGCGACGGGTGGGGCGGGGTTCCTACCGTCGACCAGACGGATGTCATCCCGAAGGCGCCGCTGCACCGGTTCTGTCCCCGCACCCGGAGTCCGGCGGCGCCTGAGGGATCTACTCCGCCTTCCTGGTGGCCCGCCCAGTGCGCGACGGGTCGCGTCCAAGCTGTTGTTCTCCCTCTCCCGCGCAGCGACGCGCAGCGGGGGAGGGTTGGGGAGGGGGCACCTTCGTGGCCCGCGCGGAGGCTCGGGTCCGGCGACATAGACGCGTGCTTGGGGACGTGGCGGTGGGGGGAATCGCCGGGACGGCACGCAACTTGGAAACAACTGCACGCGAAACCACGGAAATCACGCCGCAGCACGGTTCGCCGCCCGCGCCCGCCATGCACTCCGCAAGGCGTCTTGCACGGTGCACGAGCGGAGCCGTTCCCGCGCCGCAGACCGCAGCCGTCCGACGGGTCCACCCGAGAAGCAGCCGAAGGCCAATGACCATCGCCACCGAGTCCGTCCGCGTAGTCCAGCGGAGCGTCAACCTGCGCTCGCTCCTGGAGGAGATGATCGAGCGCGGGGCCAGCGACCTGCACATCACCGCGGGCGAGCGCCCCAAGCTGCGCGTGGACGGGCACATCACCGACAGCGGCAGCGACTACGTGCTCACGCCCAAGGACACGCTGCAGCTCACCTACTCGATCCTCACCGAGAACCAGAAGAAGCGCTTCGAGACCGAGGACGAGCTGGACTTCTCGTTCGGGATCCAGAACCTGGCGCGCTTCCGCGGCAACGTGTACCGGCAGCGCGGGTGCGTGGCGCTGGCCATCCGGCAGATCCCCTTCAAGATCTCCACGATGGAGGAGCTGCGCCTGCCGCCGGTGGTCTCCAAGTTCGCCGAGAAGCCGCGCGGGCTGGTGCTGGTCACCGGCCCCACGGGCTCGGGGAAGTCGACCACGCTGGCGGCCATCATCGACAAGATCAACCGCGAGCGGCGCGGCCACATCCTCACCATCGAAGACCCGATCGAGTTCATCCACCGCCACCAGGCGTGCATGGTGAACCAGCGCGAGGTGGGGAGCGACACGCAGAGCTTCGCCCGCGCGCTCAAGTACGCGCTGCGCCAGGACCCCGACGTGATCCTGGTGGGCGAGATGCGCGACCTGGAGACGATCCAGGCGGCGCTCACCATCGCCGAGACGGGCCACCTGTGCCTGGCCACGCTGCACACCAACAGCTGCGCCGAGACCATCAACCGCGTGATCGACGTCTTCCCCGCGCACCAGCAGCCGCAGGTGCGGGCGCAGCTGGCGTTCGTGCTGGAGGGGGTGCTCACGCAGCAGCTGCTGCCCAAGACGCGCGGCCGCGGCCGGGTGATGGCGGCCGAGATCATGGTGTGCACCCCGGCGATCCGCGCCTGCATCCGCGACGACAAGGTGCACCAGATCTACTCGATCATGCAGGCCGGGAAGAAGCACGGGATGCAGACGCTGAACGACGCGCTGAAGGAGCTCTACCTCCAGCGCGAGGTGAGCCTGGACGAGGCCCTGAAGCGCAGCTCGGACCCGAACGAGTTCCTGCAGCTCGTGGGGGAGCCGGTCCCGGCGTAGGTACGGAGTACGAGGTACGAAGTACGGAAGTACGGATCGGTGAGGTGACGGGAGCGCCGGGGCCATCGGCGCTCGCGAGTCCGGATGGGAGGGCGGCCCTGAGGCAGGCTGTCCCCTGTACCCTGTTCCCTGTCCCCTGGGGTTAGACGATGCCCACCTTTGCCTACAGCGCCCGCGCCACGACGGGCGAGATCCTGAACGGCGAGATCGAGCTGCCCACCCGCGACGAGGTGGTGGGCTACCTGGTGCGCCAGCGGCTGCGCCCGATCTCGGTGAACGCCAAGGCCAAGGAGCTCTCGCTCCAGATCGGCACCGGGGTGAAGACCCGCGAGGTGGTGATCTTCACCCGCCAGTTCGCCACCATGATCAACGCGGGCCTGCCGCTGGTGCAGAGCCTCTCGATCCTGGCCGAGCAGACCGAGAACAAGGCGTTCCGCAAGATCATCGAGCAGGTGCTGCAGGACATCCAGGCCGGCCAGACGCTTGCCGACGCCATGCGCAAGCACCCCAAGATCTACACCGAGCTGTACGTGAACATGGTGGCCGCGGGCGAGGCGGGCGGCATCCTGGACACCATCCTGCTGCGCCTGGCGGTGTTCCTGGAGAAGAACGACGCCCTGATCCGCAAGATCAAGGGCGCCATGACCTACCCGGCGGTGATGCTCTTCGTGGTGATCGGCTGCACCACGGTGCTGCTCTGGAAGGTGGTGCCGGTGTTCGCAGAGATGTTCGCCGGGGCGGGGCTCGAGCTGCCGGCGCCCACCCGCGTGGTGCTGGCCATCAGCAACTTCCTGCAGAGCTACATCTGGCTGATGATCCTGGGAATGATCGCGGGGGTGTTCGCGCTCCGGCAGTACTACAAGACCGACCAGGGGCAGCTGCAGATCGACCGGCTGCTGCTGAGGCTGCCGGTGCTGGGCAACCTCTTCCGCAAGTCGGCGGTCTCGCGCTTCACCCGCACGCTGGGCACGCTGGTCTCCTCGGGCGTCTCCATCCTGGAGGGGCTGCAGATCACCGCGCGCACGGCGGGCAACCGCGTGGTGCACGACGCGGTGATGAAGTCGCGCGCCAGCATCGCCGGCGGCGCCACCATCGCCGACCCGCTCAAGGCCTCGGGCGTGTTCCCGCCGATGGTGGTGCAGATGATCAACGTGGGCGAGCAGACGGGCGGCCTGGACGAGATGCTCTCCAAGATCGCCGACTTCTACGACGACGAGGTGGACGCGGCGGTCTCGGCGCTCACCTCGATCCTGGAGCCGATCATGATCGTGGTGATGGGCATCGTGATCGGCGGCATCGTGGTGGCCATGTACCTGCCCATGTTCGACATGATCAACGCGGTGCAGTAGGCCGCGCCGGCGCGTCGCCCACGCCATGAACGCCGAAGGGCGCCGGGAGACCGGCGCCCTTCGGCGTTTTCGGTGGATGGCCGCCCGCTCGGACTACGGGAGCGCGGGAGCGGGTGCGGTGGCGCGCAGGTGCGCCGCCAGCCGGGCGGCGTGGAGGCGGAGCTCGGGGACGGCGGTGCTCTCCCAGTGCTCCGCCTTCAGCAGGGGGCCGGTGTAGAAGAGGATCTCCGACGCACGCCCCTCCCGGTCCAGCAGCGCGTGGTCCGGGCCGGTGCGGACGCCGAGCCCCAGCGGATCGGGAGTGAGCAGGCCCCGGGCGAGGAGCGAGTCGAGCAGCGGCTCGCCCAGCGCGGCGACGTTGCCGCTGGGGCCGGTGCAGTTGACCACCGTGCCCACCCTCACCACCTCCTCCGCCCCGCCGCCCCGCCGGCGGAAGCTCGCGCGCACCGCGCCGGGCCCGGGGCGCAGCCGGAGCACCCGGCCGGCGATCACCCGCAGGCGCCCGGAGCGGACCAGCTCGTCCACGGCGGCCGCGGCCTCGGGGGCGGCCCGGTGGCGGTGCACGTCCCAGTACGGCTGCAGGTGGCGGAGGAAGCGCGCCCGCTCGCTCTGCGGGAGCGCGGCCCACAGCGCGGGCGTCACCGGGCGGATCGACGCCAGCACGTCGCGCCAGTCCAGGTCGGGCGAGGCGGCCACCTTGCGGCGCACCTCGCGCAGGTAGCGGCGCACGGTCCAGGGCCCGGCCAGCAGCGCGGCGGAGAGCTCCACCGGGCGCGGCGGCGACGCGGGCGAGCGGTGGGGGCGGGGGAGGAGCCCGCGGCGGGAGATGGCGTACAGCGGGGCGCCCAGGCCCCGGCCCCGCAGGTCGAGCGCCACGTCGAGCATGGTGAGGCCGGTCCCCACCAGGAGCACCGGGCGGTCAGGGTCCACGCCGTCCAGCGCGCCCGGCGCCCAGGGGTCGCGGACGTAGCGCGGGTCGCCCGCGAAGAACGCGGGGTCCGGCACGGGCGGGTCGGCCGGGGGGAAGCTCCCCGCCGCCAGCACCACTCGGTCGGCGCGGAGCGGCGAGGCGCCGCCGCCGTCTTCCAGCACCACCTCGGCGCCCTCCCCGGGGCGGAGGCGGAGGTCGACCGCGTGCGCCACGCGGTGCGTGAACCGCGTCGCGGCCGGGCGCGCCGCCACCGCCTCCCGCAGCACCCACTCCAGGTAGTCGCCGTAGA
Organism: Longimicrobium sp.; assembly: GCA_036389795.1. NCBI lineage: Bacteria > Pseudomonadati > Gemmatimonadota > Longimicrobiia > Longimicrobiales > Longimicrobiaceae > Longimicrobium > Longimicrobium sp. Next base: position 16,954 of record DASVWD010000085.1, on the reverse strand, counting down.
GGCTACGCGGCACGAACGAGCCCGCCGTGACGGAGGGGTCGCGCCCCTGGGCGAAGCGGAGGAAGTGGTCTTCGTCGCCGGGGAAGGCGCTCATCCGGGCGGCGGGCACGTTCAGCACGTGCGCCGCGCTGCGGGTGCCGTACGCCACGCCGCGCGCCAGCGGGCCCGAGCGGTTCACCAGCACCACGTGCAGCCCGCCCGGCCACTCGCCGCGCAGCAGGTGCGCCGCGGTCAGCGTGCCCGAGAACCCGCCGCCGACGATGACGATGGTGTGGGGCCTGGAGCCGTGCTCGTCCGGCGATATCTGTCTCATCGGATTACAACAGCCTGGCCTCACGCAGAGGAAGCAGAGAAAACCACGGAAAGCGGTGAGCTCTCCGCTCACTCCGCTGACTCTGCGTGAGAAAAAAGCATTCTCAGGATTCAGGGACGATCCCCTCGTCGCGGAGCCGCCGGAGGATCGCTTCGACCAGGGCGTCGACGTCCTCGGCCTCGGTGTCGGCCACCAGCTCCGGCTCGGCGGGCGCCTCGTAGGGGGCGTCGACGCCGGTGAGCCCCGTCATCTCCCCGCGCGCGGCCCGGGCGTAGAGGCCCTTGGGGTCGCGCGCCGCGCACGTCTCCACGCTCGCCCGCACCCAGACCTCGAAGAAGCGCCCGCGGGGGAAGAGCCCGCGCACCCGCCGCCGGTCGTCCGCGAAGGGGGAGACGAAGGTGCAGAGCACGATCTCGCCGTGCTCGAAGAAGAGCCGGGCCGCCTCGCCCACGCGGCGGAGGTTCTCGGCGCGGTCGGCGGGGCTGAAGCCCAGGTCGCCGCACAGCCCGTGGCGCACCTGGTCGCCGTCCAGCAGCACCGTCTGGCACCCCGACGCGAACAGCGCCCGCTCCAGCGCCCGGGCCAGGGTGCTCTTCCCCGCGGCGGGGAGGCCCGTGAACCAGAGCACGGCGGCCCGGTGGCCGTTCCTCGCCTCGCGCTCCTCGCGCGGGACGTTCCACTCCTCCCAGACCACGCCCGGAGACGTCTGCCGCCCGTCGCACTTCGCACTTCGCACTTCGCACTTCGCACTCTCCGCGACGGGCGCCGCCACCGCCTCGCCGCGGATCATCCCCGCCGCCACGGTGGCGTGGGTGCGCGGGTCCACCAGGACGAAGCTCCCCGTGGCGCGGTTGCGCGCGTAGGGGTCGAAGCAGAGCGGCTCCGTGGCGGCGAGCTGCACGCGGCCGACGTCGTTCATCTCCAGCGTGCGCGCCTGCTGGCGGTGCAGGGTGTCGACGTCGATGCGGTAGACCACCTCGGTGACGAACGCGCGCACCCGGCGGGTGGTGTGGAGGAGGAGGTAGTCGGCCGCCGGGTCCAGCGGCTGGGCGTCCATCCAGCAGAGCATGGCGTCCAGGCGGCCCGACACCACGGGGAGGTTGCGCCGGCGCACCACCAGGTCGCCGCGCCCGGCGTCGATCTCGTCTTCCAGCGTCAGCACCACCGAGTCGCCCGCCACCGCCTCCTCCAGCGCCCCGTCGGCGGTCTCCACCGCGCGCACCCGGCTCGCCTGCCCGCCGGGGAGCACCACCACCTCCTCGCCCGGCGCCACGGTCCCCGAGGCCACGCGCCCCGCCAGGCCGCGGTAGTCCTGGTGGGGGCGCACCACGTACTGCACGGGGAAGCGGAAGTCCACCAGGTTGCCGCCTCCGACGTTCACCGTCTCCAGGTGGTGCAGCAGGGTGGTCCCGCCGTACCAGGGCATGCGGGCGCCCTTCTCCACCACGTTGTCGCCGTGGAGCGCCGAGACGGGGATGAAGGCGAGGTCGGGGACGTCGAGCCGCGCGGCGAACTCGCGGTACTCCGCGGCGATCGCCTCGAAGACGTCTTCCGCGTAGTCCACCAGGTCCATCTTGTTCACCGCGACGACGACGTGCGGGATGCCGAGCAGCGAGGCGATGAAGGCGTGCCGGCGGGACTGGGTGAGCACCCCCTTGCGGGCGTCCACCAGCACCACGGCCAGCTCCGCCGTGCTGGCCCCGGTCACCATGTTGCGCGTGTACTGGAGGTGCCCCGGCGTGTCGGCGACGATGAAGCGGCGGCGCGGGGTGGCGAAGTAGCGGTACGCCACGTCGATGGTGATGTTCTGCTCGCGCTCGGCGCGCAGCCCGTCGGTGAGGAGCGCCAGGTTCAGCCAGCTCTCGCCGCGGCGCCGGCTGGCCGCGTGGACGGCCTCCAGCTGGTCGTCGGGGATGGCCCCGGTGTCGTGCAGCAGCCGGCCGATGAGCGTGCTCTTGCCGTCGTCCACGCTCCCCGCCGTGGTGAAGCGCAGCAGGTCGGGCTCGGCCGCGGCGTGCCCGGCCGCCGCGGGGGCGGGGGACGCCTCGCCCGGGCTTTCCGCGAGGGGGGGGACGGCCCGCATGGGTTCCACGGTCAGAAGTACCCCTGCCGCTTGCGGTCTTCCATCGCCGCCTCGCCGCGCCGGTCGTCGCCGCGCCCGCCGCGCTCGGCCCGGCGGGCGGCGGCCACCTCGCGCACCACCTCTTCGACCGTCGTGGCCGCGCTCTCCCACAGCCCCGTGCAGGTCATGTCGCCCACGGTGCGGCAGCGCACCCGCCGCACGCCGGAGCGCTCGCCCGGGAGCGCGCGGTTGTGGGGGCCCACCGCCAGCAGCATCCCGTCGCGCTCCACCACCTCGCGGCGGTGCGCGAAGTACAGCGAAGGCAGCTCGATCCGCTCGCGCTCGACGTACTGCCAGACGTCCAGCTCGGTCCAGTTGGAGAGGGGGAAGACGCGGAAGTGCTCGCCGGGGTGCCGCAGGCCGTTGAAGAGGTTCCAGAGCTCGGGGCGCTGGTTCTTCGGGTCCCACTGGCCGAAGCGGTCGCGGTGGCTGAAGAAGCGCTCCTTGGCGCGGGCCTTCTCCTCGTCGCGCCGGCCCCCGCCCAGGGCGGCGTCGGCGCGCAGCTCGCGGAGCGCGTCGAGCAGGGTGACGGTCTGCAGCGCGTTGCGGCTGGGGTTGGGCCCCGGCTCCTCCACGCACCGCCCGGCGTCGATCGAGTCCTGCACCCGGCGAACGATCAGCTCGGCGCCGGTGGACGCGGCGAGCCGGTCGCGGAACTCGAGCGTCTCGGGGAAGTTGTGGCCGGTGTCGACGTGCAGGAGGGGGAAGGGGATCTTCCCCGGCCAGAACGCCTTCCTCGCCAGGTGCACCATGCAGATCGAGTCCTTGCCGCCGCTGAAGAGCAGGACCGGGCGCTCGAACTGCGCGGCCGTCTCGCGCAGCACGTAGATCGCCTCGCTCTCCAGCTGGGCCAGGTGCCCGCGGCGCAGCCCCGTCCGCCGTGCGGGCGCGGCCGCCTCGCGCACCTGCGGGGACGGAGAGCGTGGATCAGAATCCATCAGATTCCTGGGACGAAGAAAGGGCCGGTTTCGGCAAAGTCAGGACACGAACGGTGCCGGTTTCCCGGGACAAACGCAAGTCTCCGCGCAGCCGCTGGAGAAGCGTCGCGCGTGGTCGGCTGGAGGAGATCGGAGCGGGCGCAGGAACTCCGTTGTAAGTTGGAATCGAACTGCACCTCGCGTTACATAGAACCTCTGGGGCACCATGATGAGAACGATGATATCCGGGCTGGAGGGCCTGGACGGTACGGAAGTGCTGGTCAAGGGTTTCGTCGTCAACACGCGCGTCCTGCGGCGGGTCGTCTTCCTGATCGTCCAGGACCGCAGCGGGAGCGTGCAGGTGATGGTCGAGCGCGGCGAGCCCGCCACCGGGCTCGAGCGCGTCGCCGTGGACGTCACGCCGGGCTCGGCGGTGGAGGTGCGCGGCACCTTCCGCCTGAACCCGCACGTCAAGGCGGGCGGGATGGAGATCGCGGCCGCCGGGATCGACGTCGTGAGCCGCGCCGAGCCCGGACTGCCGGTCGAGGAGGCGTCCGCGCCGGAGCTGCAGCTGGACTGGCGGTTCCTCTCGCTCCGCCGCCCGCGCCACCACCTCCTGTTCGAGGTCCAGACGACCACCGAGAAGGCGATGCGGGACTTCTGGATCCAGCGCGGGTTCGTGGAGATCCACTCGCCGAAGCTGATGCACAGCGCGAGCGAGTCGGGCTCGGAGACCTTCAGCATGGAGTACTTCGAGCTCGGCAAGGCCTACCTCGCGCAGTCGCCGCAGTTCTACAAGCAGATGGCCATGGCGGCGGGGCTCGAGCGGGTGTTCGAGATCGGGCCCGTGTTCCGGGCGGAGCCGTCGATGACGCCCAGGCACGCGACGGAGTTCACGAGCGTGGACCTGGAGATGTCGTGGATCGACTCGCACGAGGACGTGATGTCGTTCGAGGAGGAGTGGCTGCGGTCGATCCTCCAGACCGTGAGCGCGGAGCACGGCGAAGAGATCGCAAAGCACTTCGGCGTGGAGGTGCGCGTCCCCCCGGTTCCCTTCCCGCGCATCACGATGGAGGAGGCGCACGCGTTCCTCGCGCGGGCGGGCCACGAGATCGCGCCGGCCACCAAGCCGGGAGACCTGGATACCGAGGGGGAGCGGATCATCGCGCGGCACATGCTGGAGGAGCGCGGAAGCGAGTTCTTCTTCATCACCGAATACCCCGTGAGCCTCCGCCCCTTCTACCACATGCGCGACCCGGAGCGCCCGCACGTCACCCGGAGCTTCGACCTCCTCTGGAAGGGGGTGGAGATCACCACCGGCGCCCAGCGCGAGCACCGGTACGAGCAGCTCGCGCGGCAGGCCCAGGAGGCGGGCCTCCGCGAGTCGGTGGAGTACTACCTCGACTTCTTCCGCTACGGCTGCCCGCCGCACGGGGGGCTGGGCTTCGGGCTCGCCCGCATGCTGATGCTCATGCTCGGGCTGCCCTCGATCCGCGAGGCGACGTTCCTCCACCGGAGCCCGAACCGGCTCACCCCTTAGGCGGCCTGGTTTCGAAGCGCTCCGGGCGCGGCGTCACAGTCCGCGCAGGAGGAGGAAGAGGAAGGAGGCGAAGCCGATGGCCACGATGGCGCGGCGCACGGGCTGCTGGCCCACGCGCTGGGCCAGGCGCGAGCCCGCGTAGCCGCCCAGCAGCCCGCCCACCGCCATGGTGAGCGCCACCGGCCAGCTGACGATGCCGCTGAAGGCGAAGATCCCCGCGGCGACGGCGTTCATGCACAGCGCGCCCCAGTTCTTCAGCCCGTTCATGCGGTGGATGTTGGTGAAGCCCATCAGCCCCAGCGTGGCCAGCATCAGGATGCCGATCCCCGCGCCGAAGTAGCCTCCGTAGACGCCGGTGGCGAACTGCGCGACGACGAACAGCCACGGCGCCACCGCCGGGTCGCCGCCGTCGTCGTGGGCCGGGCCGGGGGGAGTGCGCGCGAGCCGCTCGCGCATCCGGCGCGTGATCTGGCCCTGGAGGAGGAAGAGGAGGGTGGCCCCGAGCACCAGGAACGGCACGATGCGCTCGAAGCGCTCGGCCGGGGTGCGGAGCAGGAGCCACGCGCCCAGCGCGCCGCCGGCCAGGCTGGGCAGCGTCAGGCGGAGCACCCAGGCGCGGGCGCCGCCGAGCTCTTCACGGTACCCCCACATGCTCCCCAGCGCGCCCGGCCAGAGCGCCACCGTGCTGGTGGCGTTCGCCACCAGCGGCGGCACCCCCAGCCCGACGAGCGCAGGGAAGGTGAGCAGCGTCCCCCCGCCGGCGATGGCGTTGATCGCGCCGCCGAGCGCCGACGCCAGCAGGACGAGCGCCAGGGAGAGCGCGGAGAGGTCGTGGTGCGGCATCGCGGGAAGGTGCGGTGCCGCGGGGATGCCGGCAAGCTCGGCGGAGGATCGAAAAGAGCCTCACACGGAGGAAACGGAGTCAACGGAGGAACTTCGAACGGTCCGCCGCTGCTTCCGTGCGAGAGCCGGTCTGGTCTTGATCTCACACAGAGACACAGAGGCACAGAGAACTTCGATCGTAAGACTTATCCGGATCTTGATTCCGAACGAATCTCGCGGATCACGGCGTTCAGCCCGGGCGCGTCGCCGCCGCCCGTGTTGATCGCGATACGCCGGATGCTCGGTTGGAATCCATCGGACTTCGGGATGTGGCGGGGAAGAAGGGATGTCGCCCGCGCCGGCCCGGCTGGCGGGCCGCGTGGACGGACGCCGAGCCTAGCGGTCCGGGGGGGAGGAGCGGCCGTCGCCCCGCGCCGCGTGCACGCGGGTGACGCGGGTGACGCGGTACGGGTACCAGTGGCGCGCGCGCTCGGCGTGCACCACCAGCGGCCCCAGGCTTTCCGGGCTCAGCGCGATGACGGCGGAGTGGGGGCTGTCCGCCAGCACCTCGGTGGGCACGAACAGCTCTCCGAACTGCTGCTCGGCCAGGTGCCGGAGCTCCTTCGGGGTGGAGAACATCGCACCCACCAGCTCCTGCGGCGTCCGTTCCATGGGGAAGCTCACGATACGCGGTTCTCCGAAGGGGCTCGTTTCGTCGGGCTGCGAAGCCTCCGTCTAATTTGGAAGACATTATTACAATTATCGAGTGACGGCGTTCCCCGCACAAGTCCTCCGGCCGGGAGCGGGACGCTGTCAACGTGAAGCTGATACCAGATCCGCACGAATCGTTGCGGAAACAAGGTCTGCTGAAGCCTCACACAGAGGCACAGAGAAACGACCGGGCTGGCGCGGCCGAGGGAACACAGGAAGGCCGTCAGGGATGCTGCGGGCCGATGTGGGGCACCGCAGCTGGCTTACCTGATGGCCTGACCTGTCCCGCGCGTTCTACAAGATCGAGTGGCGTATCGACTGGCAACGCGAGCGGTAAGAGAATGATAAGGGTTCTCAGTGGCAGCATAGAGGTCGAAATAATAGTGATTAATCCGACCACTTCTCGCGGAACTCGCGGATGTAGTCTCTCAGCCAGCCCTCGCCTCCCTTCTCTTCATCTCGAAGCTCAAGAAGGCTACTCTCGGCCTCGGACGCCGACGGTATCATCAGGCGAACGCTCCGTGGTGCCTTGTTGAGGCTCTTGATCTTCGAACGGACAGTATCGGTAGATCGGCCGGCGGCTCTGGCTACGTCCTCGATCGCGCGTTCGCGTGGGCGCGTCTGGCCACTGAGCCTGTACGCGGCCTGCAATGCTCTCACTCGGAATGCGAGGTTGAGGGCAGGCGTCCAGCGCTCGTATTCGTTCGTTGGTTGCGGTCGTCCTCGCGGGCGCCTGATGGTGCCGTCAAGGCGGCCAGCCAAATACTCGCGAACCTCGGGCGCGAGGGGCTTGCCCCGCGTGTCGTCGCGTAGGGCCTTTGCCAACTCAGCGTTACTTGGAAACTCGCCCTTTCGAACGCGCCACAGAATCGAAAGCCACGGATTCCCGAATATCTCTGAGAGGTCCATGAGGGCGGATCTCCAACTCGACGACGTCGTTGTAAGAGTGAGTTCGCTGGCCGCCCTAACGACGCAAGGGTCAGGAGTGCGGGGCCGGCGCAAGCTCGTCGTCCGCTGAAAGCACGCACGGCCCTCGCATCCCCTGCGGCCGATTGTTCGGCCGCCTCGCGCGCTTTGCTTCAGCCGGGAAATGTCTACGGCTTGGTGTTCACCAGAACATAAGCATAGTGCGCGCGGCCGTCCTGACCCAGGAACACACTCAACTCTCTAATGCCAGGGATCGTCTCCCATCGATAGACGCCGTTAGGATTGGCGAATGTGGGTTCTGTCGCTGGAAGTCCAAGAGCCGGCAAGACGTCCGGACCAAACGGGAGTTGGCCATGCCCGAAGATCGTGATCCAATCAGCCTTTCCATCAACGTACACAATCTCAATATCACCATCGCGATAGTATCGCTTCGTGTACGGTCTCCCTTGGTTCCGAATCGTTTCCTGTGAACTGGAGAGTCCCAACACGGCAGCCACTTCCGATGGCGTCTTCCCAGCAACATCGGGAACGGAGATAGCAGGACTCGGCTGGACGGTTGGTGGAGCAGCGGACAAAGCTGAGCTCGAGGCTGCAGGTTCCACCACTGGAGCTTGATTGTCGGCCGACTCACCACTGCACCCGGCCATCCAGCAGGTCGCGCCAAAGATGATGATTAGGAGTTTGCGGCTCATCAGAACGGAGGGTTGAGGAGGAGGGCGGCCTAACGACACAAGGGTCAGGGGTGCGGGGCTGGCGCGCAAGCCTGTCGTCGGCGAAATCATAGACGACCCCGCATCACCCGCAGCCGATTGTTAGGCCGTAGCTTCGGCCACGTCTACTTTGCGTGCAGTAAGGCTAACTCTCGTTGCAGCGCTTCGTTTATTTGCCTCTCATTCGTCCGCGTGAATCTTCGACAGCCATCTTGCCGGGCGGAATCCCAACCATGCGCCCGTCGGAACCCCGTACCGCGCGGTAGCCAGGCCGAATGGCGACCATGCGTCCATCTGAGCCTTGAACGGCGCTCGCACCTGCGGGTATCTCGACCATGCGGCCGTCGCTACCCTGAACGCCTCGTGCACCGGCACGAATCGCAACCATGCGTCCGTCGCTGCCCTGCAAGCCGCGCCCGCCATGCGGAATAGCCACCATGCGACCATCGCTGCCTTGGAGACCGCGCCCATCGGGCGGAATCGCAACCATATGACCGTCGCTGCCTTGAAGGCCGCGCCAACCATCGGGGATCGTCACAGTTACGCCGTCGCTTCCAGTTAGTTTTCTAGGCATGAGCTTTTCGGATTGAATCTGAGCGCACAAACGGCCTAACGACACAAGAGTCAGGGTGCGGGGCCGGCGCGCAAGGCTCTCCTCGGCCGAGGCATGGACAGCCACACAAACTTTGGTTCCCCTGGGCGGCTCGCGAGCGATCAGCGGGGCAGGTCGCTGCAGCGGACCGTTTCGTAGTCGGGGATCGCGAAGTTGGTCAGGTCGACCTTGCGACCCAGTCCCCACTGCGCGTACCAGCGCCCGTTCTCCTTCGTGATCTGCACCGACGGCGCCTCTCCGTTGTCGTTCCATGCGGTCCAGTGCCCGACGTAGCGGTCGTAGGACCGGTAAAGCGGGGCGCTGATACGCAGGGTTCCGCGGTACTCGAGCCCGTTGGCCCGGTCGGCCGGCGAAAGTGGGGTGGGCTGGAGGCGCGTGACGAGTCCGCGGAACTGGTGGATCTGGCGCTGGTCCGCTGACCCGAGGGCCTGATAACGGGTGAATTGGGAATCTCCGCAGCGGGTGAATCTCACGTTCATAAATACGTCCGCGGCTTGGGCTGCGGTCGCGATCACCCGGCGGGGAGCGGGTGCCTCGCCCGGCAGAGCGGCGAAGGTGAAGTCATGCCGGTTCACGTTCCCGCCCGGGATCAGCTTGATGTCGTTCGTGCTCTCGGCACCCGGAAGTCGGAACGAGGCCGCGAACGCGATCCCAATCGGCACGTTGTCCAGGATTGGCCGCGAGAACCGCATCGGTCGGGCGGTGAGATGCAGGTTCGCCAGCAGCTTCGGACCGCCGAAGCCCTCCCGCGGCTTTTCGCCATCGTCTGAAGGGTCGTGGACGAAGGAAATCTGACGCCCCGCGACTGTGAAGCTGCCGCGGTCGATGATGGTGTAGTTGGTCTCGAAGAAGCTGGCTGGGCACCGGTCATGGTAGGTGAGCTCGAAGCTGTACGTCCGTGCCGCCCCATTCAGGTACAATCGTCCCTCATTGAAGTAGTGCGCGCAGTTCGGATCGGAGTGGACGGTGTAATCCGGTAGCGGCCGCACGTTCGCAACGGGCTGGTAGACGTAGTAGTCCCTTGCGAGTTGGAGTGATGGTTGTGCATGGCTGCGCGGGATCGCAAGTAACGACGCCGCGATTAAGGCGAGACCGACGGCACGGCGAAGGTGGTTGCAGACGGAAAGCGCGGATGCTGTGATCATACGGTTTCGCATTGCGATGAGAGGGTGCGGGGGTGGTAGGTGACAACTACAGGCATCAGCGGGAGGAATCACCTGCGGCTGCCGAGGTGTTGTCCAGCGGTCTAACTTATTGTTCAGTGGACGGAATTTCGGCCAACGCGCAAACCTATCCGTGCTGTTCTCCTCTCCGGGCCACGCATCACTCTGAGGAGTGCACCTCGCGCATAGCCGAATCTCCTCCAATCTAGATAGTGCTCGCCCACTCGAACGTCAAGCGCCAATAAATCGCACGCACGCAATCCGATACGTCGTGTGTGCGGTGCATCGTGCGCGCGGTGGCGGGATAGCGCTCTCATGCGGCGCACGATCAGGAACCAGCGTGCGCATGGCTTTCCTGTCGCTCCTCACCCGTCCATGCGTGAGTCCCGATGTCCGGACCCGGGCTCCTGGACCAGGTCCGGCAGACCTCCGCCTGAAGCACCTGGGCCTCCGCACCGAGGTTGCTCGAATGCACGGTCGGACAGGTGGTATGAGGCATCGCTCGGCGCAGGAGAGCGGGGTCAGATCGCTATTGTAAGTTTTTCTTGCTATAGTGCGGGGAGATCGCTATGAGTGGGCCGGACTCAGTGAAGAGGGAAGAGCGAAATGAGCGAACGGGCTGGCAACGCATGAGCGGAAGACCGGATGGAGGAGGAGAGTTCCGGGTGGGCCTGATCGGCTACGGCCTGGCGGGCGCCGCCTTCCACGCGCCCCTGATCGCCGCCACGCCGGGGCTAGGGCTCGCGGCGGTGGTCACCTCGAACGCCGAGCGCGCCCGGCAGGCCCGAGCCGAGCACCCCGGGGTGGAGGTGGCCGACTCCGCCGAGCGGCTGTGGGAGCGCGCCGACGAGCTGGACCTGGTGGTGGTGGCGTCGCCGAACCGCAGCCACGTCCCGCTCGCGCTCGCGGCGCTGGAGGCGGGGCTCGCGGTGGTGGTGGACAAGCCGCTCGCCGCCACCGCCGCGGACGCGCGCCGCTTGGTGGACGAGGCCCGCTCGCGCGGCCTCCTCCTCACCGTCTTCCAGAACCGCCGCTGGGACGGCGACTTCCTGACGCTCCGCCGCCTCCTGGCCGAGGGCGCGCTGGGCGGCGTCCACCGCTTCGAGTCGCGCTTCGAGCGCTGGCGCCCTACGCCGAAGCCGGGGTGGCGCGAGCGCGGCGACCCCGCCGAGGCGGGCGGCGCGCTGTACGACCTGGGGAGCCACTTGGTCGACCAGGCGCTGGTGCTGTTCGGCCCGGTGCGCCACGTGTACGCCGAGCTGGACCGGCGCCGGCCCGGGGTGGAGGTGGACGACGACGCGTACGTGGCGCTGACGCACGCGTCCGGCGTCCGCTCGCACCTGTGGATGAGCGCCGTCGCCGCGGAGCACGCGGGGCGCTTCCGCGTGCTGGGGAGCCGCGCGGCGTTCGTGAAGGGCGGCCTGGACGTGCAGGAGGAGGCGCTGCGCCGCGGCCGCTGGCCGGGCAACCACGGGTGGGGCGAGGAGCCGCCGGAGCGCTGGGGGCGCCTGGGCGCCGGGGAGGAGTGGGTGAGCGTGCCGACGGAGCGCGGCGCCTGGCCGGAGTTCTACGCGGGCGTCGCCGCGGCGCTCAGGGACGGAGCCCCGCCGCCGGTCGACCCGGCCGATGCTGTCGCGGGACTGGAGGTCATCGAGGCCGCCCGGCGCTCGGCCGCGGAGCGCGTGGTGGTCTGCATGAATTCGCCAGACCACGGCTGATACCATTTCGCACAGGATCGTTCTGGATTCAATTCTACGGAAAGGCCTCACACGGAGTTAACGGAGTCAACGGAGAACCCCAGATCCTCCGCTGTCTCCGTTAACTCCGTTGACTCCGTGTGAGGCTTGGTTGTGGATTTTTGATTCTGAACGAAGCTCGGCAAAAGTGATGATCTCCGCTTCGTGTCACGGCAATCCCAGGAACGCCATCAGCTCGCTCGCCGCGGCGCCGCCGGCGCGGTTGGCGCCGATGGTGGAGGCGGAGGGGCCGTAGCCGACCAGGTGGACGCGCGGGTCCTTCGCCACCTGCGTCGCCAGCCGACCGGTCATGACGATGCCGCCGCCGGGCCCGCGCAGCATCAGCGGCGCCAGGTGGTCGAGCGAGCTGCGGAAGCCGGTGCACCAGAGGATGACGTCGGCCCGGAGCACGGTGCCGTCGGGCCAGCGGACGCCGTCTTCCACGATGTCGCTGAACATCGGGAGCCGCTTCAGCACGCCGCGGGCCCGCATCGCCTCGATCGCGGGGGTGATCGGGATCCCCGTCACCGAGACGACGGAGGCGGGCGGGAGGCCGCGGCGCACCCGGTCTTCGACCATGGCCACGGCCGCGCGGCCGGCCGCCTCGTCGAACGGCCCCTCGCGGAACTCCGGCGGCCTCCGCGTCACCCAGGTGGTGGTGGTGACCCGCGAGACCTCGTCGAGCAGCTGGATCGCCGAGATGCCGCCGCCCACGACGACCACGTGCTTCCCGGCGAACTCCCCGGCCGAGCGGTAGTCCCTCGTGTGCAGCTGCCTCCCCCGGAAGCGGTCCGCGCCGGGATAGCTGGGGATGTACGGGGTCTCCCACGTCCCCGTGCAGTTGATGATCCCGCGGGCCGACACGTCGAACCGGTCCGTCTCGATCCGCAGCCGCCCGCCGCGGTCGCACACCACCGTCACCGTCACGGGCCGGTAGACGGGGAGTCCGAACGCCTTCTCGTACGCCGCGAAGTACCGCGGCACCGCGACGCTCGCCTGCACCTCGGCGTCGTCGGTGTCGACCGCCTCGGAGAACTTCATCCCGGGGAGGTCGTGGATGCGGTTGACGGTGCTGAGCGTCAGCGACGGCCAGCGGAACTGCCAGGCGCCGCCCGGCTCGGGCGACTTGTCCAGCACCACGAAGCCCCGGTTCGGCGCCAGCCCCCGGCGCTTCAGGTGGTACGCCGACGACAGCCCGGCCTGGCCGGCCCCGATGACCAGGACGTCGACCTTGAGCGCGACGCCGCGCCCTTCAGTGGACTGGGGCAACGCTTGGGTGCATTGACGGTGGTCAGGCGCGCGGATCGATCCGCCGCGGGACGGCTGACGCTGACACCGGACCCGGAAAACAGCAAGGCCTCACGCAGAGCAGCGGAGTCAGCAGAGAACTCCAGGAAGTCCTCTGCTGACTCTGCTGACTCTGCGTGAGCCCGATCTTTTTCTCGAGGTTCGGGATGCGATCCAAACCCTTTCGGCTGGGGCGCGCATCATAGGGGGCGTGCTCACCACCGGCGGGCCGGAAGCGGCGGCCGGGATTCTACTCATGACGACGAAGAAGACGGGAGCCCGATCCCATGAACCCGACCCGGATCGCCGCCGCGGCGGCGCTGCTCGCCGCCCTCGCCTCGCCCCTCGCCGCCCAGCGCCAGGGCGACTTCCGCTGGAGCGGCCGCCTCGCCAGCGGGCAGGAGATCGAGATCCGCAACCTGAACGGCGACGTCCGCGCCGAGCCCGCCTCCGGGAGCGAGGTGGAGGTGGTCGGCCGGCGCAGCGGCGACGACGTGGACGAGGTGGAGATCCGCGTGGTCCGCCGGGGCGACGGGATGCTGATCTGCGCCGTCTTCCCCAACACCGGCGGAAGCTCGCGGCGGGACCGGGACGACGACGACCGCCGCGGCGGCGACGGCGACTGCTCCAATCGCGGGCGCCGCTCGTCCCGGCGCGACTTCGACGCCCGGGTGGACTTCGTGGTGCGCGTCCCGGCCGGCGTGCGGCTGGCGGCGGCCTCCGTCTCCGGCGACGTCTCGGCGACCGGGCTGCGCGCGGCGGTCTCGGCCCACAGCGTGAGCGGCAACGTGGAGGTCTCCACCTCCGGCCCCGCCGAGGCCTCCAGCGTCAGCGGCGACGTGACCGCCACGCTGGGCCGCACGGGCGGCGAGGACCTGGACTTCCGCAGCGTCAGCGGCAACGTCACCCTCCGCCTCCCCGCCGGCATCGACGCCGACTTCGAGGCGCGCACCCTCTCCGGCGAGATCGAGTCCGACTTCCCGCTCAGCCACGTCGGGCGCGACCGCGGGCGCGGGTGGGTGAACGTCCGCGTCGGCGAGCACGTGCGCGGCACCCTGGGCCGCGGCGGCGCCGACCTCTCCGTCAACACCGTCAGCGGCAACATCATTGTGCGGCGCACGCGGTAGCGTCGCCGGACGGCGGCCGATCCCCCAAAGAGCGAGGGCGCGGGAGATCCGATCTCCCGTGCCCTCGCTTCTCCTTTGTGAAGTTTTCCCGGGCCGATCCCGGCCTCACCGGCACCCGGAGAGGTGCGTCAGCCGCAGGTGGTCGAGCAGCGCGGTGTTCACGCGGCGGTCCATGTTCCCGTCCAGCGGCGTGTAGGCCAGGGTCAGTGTGTGCGCGCCGGGAGTGAGGCTCACCCGCACGGCCGTGCCGTAGCCCCAGTCCGTCCACAGGTCGGTGCCGCGCTGCGGCATCACCAGCACGCCGGCGGGGCGGCCGTCCACCAGCAGCGTGCGGATGGCCGCCTTCGCCTCGGTGTTGATCGGCCCGCTCCCGTTGGCGTAGCGCGCGTCCACGTCGTACACGCCCCCGCAACTCACCTGCACGGGAATCTCCACGGTCGTGTTCGCCTCCCGCGTGAGCCGGACGTACCCCGCACTGGTGAAGCCCGCGTGCTCGCGCTCCAGCGGCGCTCCCCGCGGCCGCGCGACGATCACCGCGTCCTCCCGCGCCACCCGCACCGGCTCGCCCAGGAACGACTCCAGCCCCGCCGAGTCGACCGCGAGCACCTGGTACTCCGCCACGCGGTCTGCCCCGCTGACCGCCGCGCGCGTCGCGGTCGTTTGCGACATCGGCCGGCCGTTGCGGTAGACGACGTAGCGGGCGGCGCCGGGTACCGCGGTCCACGTCAGCGTTCCGCCCTGGAGGGTGGCGGCGGGCGTCTCCGGCGCCCAGCGGTTCTCGACCCGGTTGATCCGTCCCGCCGGCCAGCGTCCGTTCATCTCGATCTCCAGCGTGTGCTCGCCGGTGAGACCGGTCGGGATCTCCGCGCGCTCCACCAGCCGGTCGTCCAGCCGCGCGCGCGCCACCCCGTCGCCATGGCCGCGCACGGTGACGGTGAGGATGGCGCCGCGGTAGCGCAGGTTGGAGAGCGTCCGCTCGCCGGCGTAGGCGGGCGGCACCATCGGCGCGAAGACCAGGCGGTCGGGCCGGAAGCGCATCCCGAAGAGCACGCGGTAGTGCGTCGCCAGGTTGCCGGCAACGCTCCAGAGCTGCCGGTCGGAGTTCAGCACCGTGCCGTCGAAGTGGCCGGTCTCGGCCACCATGTTCTCCTTGTTGGTCAGGAAGAGCGCGGCGGGCCGGTAGATCGAGCCCAGCCCGTGCTCGACCGCCGCGGTGTTCCCCGCGTCCGCGGCCGCCCAAGTCCAGAACGCGTTCACGAACGGCCAGAGGGCGCCGTTGTGGTACCTCCGCATGTTCGGGATGTACGGCCAGAAGACGGGGGCGCCGAACGCGACCGCCGGGCTCCTGGCGGCGAGCGTCGCCCGGCGCGCGGAGTCGGCCACGCCGTAGATGACGGCGAGCGCCTCGCCCAGCGCGTCGGAGCGCGGCGCCAGCGACTGGAAGCCACGCCCGTAGCGGAAGACGGCGTACCACCCCGTCTCCGGCTGCCACAGGTGCGCGTCGATCGCCCCGCGCAGCTCCGCGGCGGTCTCGCTCCACCGCGCGGACGGCTCGCCGAGCGCCGCCGCCATGTCGGCCAGGATGCGGTAGGTGGCGTAGTGCACCGCGTTGGTGCCGACGGCCGCCGAGCGCGCGATGTCCCGCGGCTCCATCCAGCGCGGGTAGCTCTGCTCCCTCCAGTCCATGAACGACGTCTCGCCGGCCGCCAGCCCCGTCTCCGGGTCGAAGATCGCGTGCAGGTCGGCCTCGGCCGAGCGGCGGATGACGTCGTACGCCTGGCGCAGCCAGCCGCGGTCTCCGGTCACGGCGTACAGCTCCCACGCGGCCAGCGCCCAGGTCATCCGGTCGGTCGAGACGGGCCACGACCCGCCCGTCCCCGTGTCCTGGATGATGCGCCCGGCCGAGTCCACCTTCGCCAGCAGGCTGCGGCGCACCGCGTCGGGCGCCGCGATCGCGAGGGCCAGCACCGACGAGTACGCCACGTCGCGCGTCCACACGCCGGGCCACTTGGCGCCCGCCGAGAGCGCCCCGTCCTCGCGCACCAGCTGCGTCAGCTCCTCCAGCGACATCCGGTAGAGCGCGTCCAGCAGCCGCTCGGGCGAGCGCAGCTGCGGGAACGCCGACACGTCGGCCCGACGCGCCCAGATCGCGCGCCCCGCGGCGTCGCGCGGGCGGGTGTACTGCGCCTCGATCGGGAGGACGGCGGTGAAGACGGAGTCGCCGTCCGGGTCGGTGAGCTCGGCGGGCGAGCCGGGGCGCAGGCCGCGCACGTCCCAGCTGAGCGGCTCCACGTCGCCGATGGCGTAGACGGCGCGGAAGTCCTGGCGGCGGATCGGCGGGCCCTCGGGCGGGTCGTACGCCCCCTCCCGGGCGAAGGCGCGCAGCACGTGGCGCAGGTCCAGGCGGATGGTGACCTGCGCGACGCCCTCCTCGCTGGTGGCGAACGCCTCGGGCGTGGGGACGACGGGCGGCTGCTCCCGGCCGAAGACGTAGACGGGCGATTCGATGCGGCCCCCGGTGGGGCGGATGTAGAGGGTGTGCTCGGCGCCGGGCCGGAACTCGTTGTCCTGGCCGTTCAGGCTGAACCGGAAGTGCATCTCCCGCCCCGAGCGCGGATAGGTGGAGATGATGCTGTCGCGTGAGAGCGCCACCGCTTCGAACCGCCCCTGCCGCACCGACGTGTCGGTGACCGTGAACGCGTCCGAGCGGTACAGCGTCGCCTGCGCCGCGGAGGTCGACACCACGCCGAGCGCGGCGATGCCGGGCGCGAGAATGCGGAGGAGGGATCTCATACCCGATCGGTCGATCTGCACGAAAGAAACGTTGTCATCCTGAGTCTACCACCGCGCTGCGCGCGACCACGGAGGATGAAACGGGTGTGGGAGCATAAATTGGGCGGGTGGCGTCGGCAAAGAGGTCGGTAAGCTCATTGGTGCGAGAGAGCCCGTTCCTGAGTCAGACCCGG
>DASVWD010000084.1 GCA_036389795.1 Longimicrobium sp. | reverse complement strand
CGCGCGGGTGGATGCCGTACGCGTCCAGCGCCCCGCCGAAGACCAGGACGTCGGCGACCTCCAGCCCCCACATCACCAGGAGCATGCCGGCGAGCACCCAGGCGTGGAGGCGCAGCTCGCGGCTGAAGGAGCGGATCCGGTGGCTCATGTCCTCGGGAAGTGCGGGGGCTGGATCAGCCCGACAACGGTCTCCGGCGGAAGGCACGGAGGCGGAGCGATCCGGGGGTGCCGGGTCTTTCCGCCCGCGAGAGTACGATGCGGCGGCCCCGCAGGTTCCGCCAGTGCGGCGTGGCCGCGCCGCCGGGCCGGCCCGAATGCAGGACGCGCCGTCCACGGGGGACGGCGCGTCGAGAGGGTGCCTTCGGCGGCCTCAGGCGCCGACGGGCTCGGCGGCGCCGGGACCGGCCAGGGCGATGTTCTTGAGCTTCACCGCCTCCTCGGCCCAGGCGCGGAAGCAGTCGTAGCCGAACTCGCGGGCGGCGCGGCCCTGGTCGGGGAAGCCGAAGTAGTCGTGCCAGCCGTGCTGCTCCGCCTTCCACTTGCAGTCCCACACGAAGCGCACGCGCCGCACCTCGGCCGGGGTGTGCACCTCCAGGGTGCCGCGGAAGAACTCGCACCCGGAGAGGCCCCGCACCTCGATTGATTCGATCGGCAGGGCGGGGTATTCTTCCAGCGCCTTGGCCAGCGCGCGCTCCACCTTCACCGGGGGACACTCGCGGTTGAAGCTGACCCGCTCGCACGGCCGGCCCTCGCGCAGGAAGCGAAAGATGGCCTCGCGGAACGGCTCCGTGACGCTGGAGCGCTCCAGCAGCTCGATGATCTTCATGTCTCCCGGGGCGGTTGGGACGGATGGGCAGGGCACAAAGATAACCCATTCGTGCCGTTTCGCCAACCTCTTGCCCGCGCGCCACTTGCGGGCCGCGCCGCCGCCTTCCGTTCCCCGCCGCCCGTGACCGAGCCCCCTGCCGCCGCACCGCCCGCCGACCGCCCCGACCTGCACCCCCCGCCCGAGGTGGTGCGCATCGCCCGGCGGCTGGAAGACGCGGGGTTCTCCACCTGGGCGGTGGGGGGCGCCGTGCGCGACGCGCTGGCGGCCCACGGCTCGCGGGGCGACTGGGACTTGGCCACCGCCGCGCGCCCGCGCGACGTGCAGCGGCTCTTCCGCAGGACGGTGCCGGTGGGGATCGCGCACGGCACCGTGGGCGTGCTGGGGCAGGACGGGGAGCTGTACGAGGTCACCACCTTCCGCCGCGACGTGGAGACGTACGGCCGCCACGCGAAGGTCTCCTTCTCCGACACGGTGGAGGAAGACCTGGAGCGGCGCGACTTCACCATCAACGCGGTGGCCTGGCACCCGCTCACGCGCGAGGTGCGCGACCCGCACGGCGGTCTCCCCGACCTGCGCGCGGGCCTGCTGCGCACGGTGGGCGACCCGCGCGAGCGCTTCCGCGAAGACCGGCTGCGGGTGCTCAGGGCGCTGCGCTTCGCCGGGCGCTTCGGGCTGCGCATCGACCCGGCCACGTGGGAGGCGGCGGTGGAGGCGGCGCCGGAGCTCGTCCACCTCTCGGCCGAGCGGGTGCGCGAGGAGCTGCTGAAGGTGCTGCGCGAGGTGGAGCGCCCCTCCGTGTCGCTGCGCGCCTACGAGCGCTCGGGGGCGCTGGCCGTGCTCTACCCCGAGCTGCGGGCGTGCGTGGGGGTGGACGACGGCGGCGAGGACGTGTGGAGCCACCTGCTGCGCACGGCGGACGCCCTGCCGCAGGGGCTCGAGGGGCTGCGCCTGGCGGCCCTCCTGCACGACCTCGGCAAGCCGCGCACGCGGACGGCCGAAGGGGATGCGGTGGACTTCCCCGACCACGCGGCCGCGGGGGCGGCGCTCGCGCGCGGGGTGATGACGCGGCTCAAGTTCTCCAACGCGGAGCGCGACCGGACGGTGCACCTGGTGGCCCAGCACGAGAGCCTGCCGCGCTCCGACGCGCCGGGGCCCGAGGTGCGGCGCTGGCTGCGGCGCGTGGGGCGCGGCTACGTGCGCGACCTGCTGCGGCTGGAGGCGGCCAACGCGCGCGGCCGCCCGCGCCCCGACCCCGGGCGCCTGCGCGAGGCGCAGGCGCTGGCCGACCGCGCGGAGGCGGAGCTGCGCTCGGGCGCGCCGCTGGAGATCGGCGACCTGGCGATCGGCGGCGAGGAGCTGCGGGCGCTGGGGCTCCCCGCCGGGCCGCGGATGGGCGAGGTCCTGCGCGGGCTGCTCGAGGCGGTGACGGACGACCCGTCGCTCAACACGTCCGGGGCGCTGGAGGAGCTCGTCCGGCGGCGGATCGAGGGCGAGGGGGCGGGATAGACGGCCGTCCGTTCGGCCGGCATCGGCGCCGCCGCGGGGAGCCCCCGCCCCGGACTCCATGGGGAGGGGCTTCGGAGCTTCGCGCGACGGGTGGGCCGGGTCCGCTCGCCGTCGTTCTGGGACCCGGCCACGGGGGACCGGCATTGGCACGAATGACCGCAGGGCCGAAGAATCTTCTCACCCTGCCACGTGGGTCGGGCGCGGTAGCGGCACGGATGCCTGCTCGCTTCGCCCACCGTTGGCTATCCCGGATTTGGCGTGAATCAGAATCAGCGAGGAGAGGACGAATGTCGCAGCCGGAGGTGTGGCTCCGCGGGCCGGTCGAGGGGATCGAGCCGCTGCTGATGCCGGTGGCGCACGCGCTGCTGGGCGCGCGGGAAGACATCGAGCGCGCGGTGGCGGACCTGCCGCCGGAGGACCTGTGGGCGCGGCCGGGGGGCGCGGCGTCCGCCGGCTTCCACGTGATGCACGCGGCCGGGAGCCTGGACCGGCTCTTCACCTACGCGCGCGGCGAGGCGCTTTCCGACGAGCAGCGGCGGGCGCTGGAGCGCGAGAAGGACCCGGGCGACCCGCCGCCCGACGCCGCGGAACTGCTGCGCGGGTTGGCGGAGACCGTCGACCGGGCGCTGGCGCAGCTCCGCGCCACGCCGGCCTCCGCGCTCCTGGACCCGCGCGGCGTGGGCCGGCTGCAGCTCCCCAGCAACGTGCTGGGGCTCCTCTTCCACGCCGCCGAGCACACCCAGCGCCACACCGGCCAGGTCATCTCCACCACGAAGATCGTCCGCGGCGGCGGGGGTTGACCTTCGCCGCGGCCGGTGGAGCCCCGTCTCGTCAGAACCCGGAAAACGGCAGGCCTCACGCAGTGTCAGCAGAGTCAGCAGGGGAGCTCCTCCGCTGACTCTGCTGACTCCCGTGTGAGAAAGTCTTGGTCGGGCGCTGGATCAGTACCGCACCCCGTCCAGCGGGCGCTGGCCGGGGAGGGGGAGGATCACGCCGGGGTTGAGGATGCCGGCGGGGTCGAAGGCGTCCTTGACGGCGCGGAAGCAGGCGGCGAGCTCCGGCCCCCAGATCGTCTCGAGCAGGGGCGCGCGCAGGCGGCCGTCGCCGTGCTCGCCGGCCATCGTCCCGCCCAGCGCGGCCACTCCCTCGGCCACCTCCCACACGACGGCCTCCGCCTCCTCGCGCCACCCCGGCTTCGCGACGTCGACCAGCGGGTTGACGTGCAGGTTGCCGTCGCCCGCGTGGCCGAAGATGACGGCGGGGAGCGCGTGCGCGGCCAGCACGCGGCGCAGCAGGCGGACGTAGTCGGCCAGGCGGGCGACGGGGACCACGCCGTCTTCGATGAACTGCATCGACACGCGCCCGCCCGCCAGCCGGGCGATCAGCGGGCTGGCGGCGTGGCGCACGCGCCAGAAGCGCTCCCGCGACTCGCGGTCCATCGCCAGCGTCACGCGGGCGGCCACGCCGGAGACGTGCGCGCGCAGGCGCTTGAGGTCCTCCCACACCTCCTCGTCGGACGCTCCCTCCATCTCCACGAACAGGATCGCCTCCAGCCCCTCGCGCAGGGGGTAGCCGGGGTCGGCGCCGCCCGCGCGCACCAGGTCGATGAAGGTGCGGTCGATCATCTCGCAGGTGGCGGGGCCCAGCTCCAGGATGCGCTCCACGGCGGCGCCCGCGGCGGCCAGGTCGGTGAACTCCAGCAGCGCCAGCCCGCGCGCCGCCGGCACCGGCGCCAGCCGCAGCTGCGCGCCGACGGTGAGCGCGAGCGTCCCTTCGCTCCCCACCAGCAGGTCCACCGCGTCGCCGCTCGCCAGCCAATCCTTCAGCGCGTAGCCGGACGAGTTCTTCCGCACCCGCGGCCAGCGCGCCTCGACCTCCGCCCGGCGCGGCGCGGCCGCCTCCGCCACGCGCGCCAGGATGGCGGCCAGGCGGGGGTGCTCGCCGCGCTTCCCGCGGACCGTCGTCGCCCGCGTCCCGTCGGCCAGGACCACGTCGAGCGACTGGACCCAGGCGCGGGTGGAGCCGTAGCGGACGGTGTGCGCGCCGCCGGAGTTGTTGGCGATCATCCCGCCGAGGGTGGCGCGCTCGGCGCTGGAGGGGTCCACGGGGAGGTGCAGGCCGTGCGGGGCGGCCGCCGCGTTCACCTCGGCCAGCGTGGCGCCCGGCCCCACGCGCACCGTCCGCCGCGCGGAGTCGACGGGGCCGATCTCGCGGAAGTGGGTGACCAGGTCCACGGAGACGCCCGCGCCGACGTTGCCGCCCGGCATCCCCGTCCCCGCGCCGCGGGGGACCAGCGCCAGGCGGCGGGCGGCGGCCCAGCGCACCAGCGCCGCCGCGTCTTCCGCGTCGCGCGGGACGGCGACGGCGTCGGGGAGCGCGCGCAGGATCCCCGACGCCTCGCCGAAGGGGCGGCGCCGCTCCTCGTCCCACGCCAGCTCGCCGCGGAAGCTGGGGACCGGCTCGCCGGCGGCCGCGCGCTCCAGCGGCAGGCGGCCGGCCGCGGGCCACGCGGCGGCGTCGGGCTTCACCTCGTGCGGGAGGCGGTGCATGGTCGTTTTCTCCTGGACAGGCGAAACCAATCGCATCGCGACCGGCATCGGCGCGTCCGCGGGCGGGACGCCCCCTCCCCGGCCCTCCCCCGCTGCGCGGGAGAGGGAGAACTTCGATCGCGGGGCGGAAGTTGCGGCGGGGCGCGGTCGTCCAGCCCGACGCAACGAAAAACGCTCCCCGGGCGCGTCGGGGAGCGTGGGCCGGCGGGGCTCGGGGCGGAGCGGGCTACCCGGCGCAGTGGGCGCAGTAGCCGACCACCTCCACGCGGTAGCCCTCCACCCGGAACCCCTCGCCCGCCTCGATGCGCGGCAGGCCGCCGGCGGCACCCGGCACGTCGCGGACCATGCCGCACTTCAGGCAGCGCGAGTGGAAGTGGTCGTCGGTGCGCGCGTCGTAGCGGGCCGAGTCGTCGCCGTAGGTGAGCTTCACGGCCAGCCCGCAGCTCACCAGCGTCTCCAGCGCCTTGTAGACCGTGGCGAGTGAGATGTCGGCGATGTCGGCGCGCACGGAGGTGAACACCTCGTCGGCCGTGGGGTGCTCGTCGGTGCCGCGCAGGAAGCGGTAGACCGCGGCCCGCTGCTCGGTGAAGCGCTGGCCGTGGGCCTCCAGGGCCTGTCGCAGCAGCGCCTCCGCGTCTTCGTGGCGCACGCGCGCGATGGTGGACATGGTGGTGCGTCTGGTGGCTGGAAAGCGGCGGTGCCGCCGCGGCTCCACCCGTCGAAGCTACGCCCGCCGCCATGGGGTGTCAACTCTTGGCGGGGCCCCGCCGGGCGGTGGGACGCGGCCGCCGGGGCGGGTTTAGCGAGATGTCCCCCGTCCACCGCAGCCGGACCACTCGACTTATGCCCCGGTGCACGGGCCGGCGGAGCCGAAGACCCGGCGCCGGCCCGCCCGCTCCCCTCCGGGCGACAGTGCCCATGTCGGGTAGATGCCCCTTCGGTGCGCACGCGGTCCGGCGGGGGCGCCGCCCGCCGCCAAATGGTTGCAAGTCGGCATTAAGCGACGCATTCTGTTGGTAGAGACCGCGCCTCGCCTCCCCGCGCGCCCGGCGCCGGCGCCCGGCAGGCGGCGGCCGGCGTGCACCCACCCCGATTGAGCCGGAGGCCAGAATGAGGAAGCTCCAGCCGGACGTAGACTCACCGCGCCGGGAACGTAGGGGCGGGACGGGCCGCCGCAGGAGACGGGTGGTTCCCGTCGCGGCGTGCCTCCTCGCGGCCCTCGCCCAGCCGGTGCACGCCGGCTCGCTGCGGTTCACCGAGAACCTGCCGACCCAGTACGAGTTCGCGGACGTGCCGGGGCTGCACCCGGAGTTCGGCCGCGGCGAGTTCACTTTCGAGATCTGGGTGAAGCCCGACACCGGCTTCCGGGTGGGCCCCACCTACCGCTCGGAGTACTCGCAGCTCCGGAACTGGTCGGAGACCGACAACCAGCCGTACTCGAGCACGGGGTGGTGGCTCCCCGGGAACTGGCTGCTCGACGGACATTCGCGGCCCGAGGGGTTCGACGCGGGCGACACCCGGGAAGGGACGTTCAGCCTGCAGTTCTACGGGGGCGGCCGGCTGCGCTGGATGTTCGCGGACAAGAAGGAGGGGATGCCGCGCGGGATGGTGTGGGCCGCCCAGGCCTTCCCCGCGAGCAGCACGCCCTCGCTGCTGGACGGCCGCTGGCACCACGTCGCGGCGGTGCGCCGCTGGCGCCAGCCGTTGGGGGCGCGGCTGGAGCTGTGGGTGGACGGCCGCCTGGTGGGGTCCACCGACATCCCGGACCGCACCGACATGCGGCGCTTCTGGGACCACCCGGCCCACCCGAACGACCCGCCGGAGCTCGGCGGCTGGGCGATGGGCGCCGAGGTGATGACGGCGTGGAACTACGAGTTCACGCAGTACGAGGACTACAAGGGCCTGGTGGACGACATGCGGATGTGGGGCCGCGCCCTGTCGCCGGAGGAGATCTCGCGGCTGGCCACCGGCGCCGCGCCCGCCGACCGCGCGGCGCTCCTCTCCCACTACAGCTTCGACGAGGGGCGGGGCGACGTGTGCCGCGACCGGCTGAACCGCGGCCCCGCCATCGCCCTGCACCGCTGGGGGCAGCAGAACTGGTCGCAGGAGAACAGCCCCGCCTCGGCCGCCCGGTAGGCGCCGTCCGCCCCGGAGCGGCGGAGCCGGGCCGTCCCCGCGGCGGGCTGGCGCGCTTGTTGAAGCCGCCCGCGTGAGGGATGCGCGCCCGGAGGGCCGGGACGCGGGCGCGCCGTGGGGTTGGGCGCGACCGTGGCCCGGCGCCGTTGGGCAGCGTAGTTTGCTGCCCTACGGCGCGCGCAGCCCGGCCCGGAGCGCAGCGGAGGGACACGCCCAACACCGCAGTTCCAGCAGTTTGCAGTTCGTCCAGGCGAAAACGGAGAAGATGCGGGTGACACGGTACGGGGCGGTGCTGGCGGGGCTCGCGCTGCTGGCGACGGCGGCGTGCGAGGCGGCCGAGGCGGGCGACGTGGAGCCGCTGCCGCCGCTGGAGAGGCCCACGCCGGAGCAGCGCGCGGGGCTGCCGGTGCTCAGCGGGCGCTGGATCTTCACCGGGTTCGAGTACCCGGCGCGCGACACCCTGCGCGTGCGCGAGTTCGTCTACCGGCTGGTGCCGCCGGGCGAGTTCCAGGTGACGGCGCAGCGGCTGGACTCCATCGCCGGGCGGTACGTGCGCGGCGGCACGGCCTTCCCCATGGTGGGGGAGGTGCGGCGCGACGGCATCTTCTCGTTCGTGGCCTTCGCGCCCGACGGGGTGGGGAGCTTCGCGGCCGGCCACGTGGTGAAGGACACGCTGTGGATGGAGCTCACCAGCTTCGCCTCGGCGGCGGAGTGGCCGCCGCAGACGCGCGCGGCGTTCGTGCGCCGGCCGCGCGGCGCGCCCTTCGTACGCCTGCGCGACTACGTCCCGCCGCCGCCGGACACGGCGCGGGACGAGGACGAGGACGAGGGCGGCGAGCGGCCCGCGCCGCCGCCGGTGAGCCCCGAGCCGCGCCCGGCGCCGCCGCCCGTGGAGAGGCCCGAGCGGCCCCGCCCGCGGCCGGTGGAGCCGCCCGCGCCCGAGCCGCCGGCCGTCGACACGCCCTTCGGACTGCCGCCGCAGGACACGCCGCAGCGCCCGCCGCCGCGCCGCCGCCGGGGGCAGCCGCGCGACACGGTGCGGTTCCCGCCGCCCACGGAGCCGGCGCCGTTCCCGCCGCCGCCCACGCCGGACCGGCCGGCGCCGCGCGACACCCTCCGCATCCCGGAGTGAGGCGGAGGCGGGTGAAAACGAATCGCGCAGACCCCGGACGACCGGGTCTGCGCGATTTCCTTTGATTCGTACCCGACGCCGGGCGGCTCCGCCGCCGGCCCGCGCCTCAGACCGAGACGGGGCAGATGTCGACGGGGCACGTCATGTCGCACGAAGGGTTGCAGGTTCTCCAGGTCTTGGGACAGCAGTACGTGGGGCCGATGCACGTGCCCTCGGTGGGCTTCGGCTCGCAGGACCACCACCAGGTGCCCCAGCCTCCACAGTCGTCGTATGTTTCGACCGGGTCCGGGTAGAAGACTTCTCCCGAGTCCACCTAGCCGTGCACCGTGCCTTTCTGCACCGGTGAGTGCCCGGCGACCGCGAACGACTCCACCCGCAGGGCTTCGATTTCCAGCTTCAGCTTGCGCATTGGCTCCTCCTGCCTGGTGAGGGGGGTGGGGGAGGGGGACGGATGGCCTGGAGGGACGCTGCGCCGGCCGCGGGCCGCCCGCGCTTGGCCGCGCGGGCGGCCGGTCTACCTCACTGCACGCGCCGCAGGACGAGGACCTGGGGCAGGCCCACCACCCAGGTGAGGCGCATGCCGCTCTCCGACACCTGGCCCGCCAGGTGGGGCGGCGGGGCGCACGAGGCCTGGGTCCCGCCGGTGTCGTTGCACTCGTAGCCGATCTCGATGGCGCCGTCCGCGCCCAGCGTGTAGGCGAAGCGCGACTCCCGGCGCCGGGTGTCCGGCACGGTGGGGGGCGTGGTGACGTACCGCTCCACGACGTGCTCCACCCCGGTCCCGTCGGCGAAGAGCCAGAAGGTGTCGGCGAGCACCTCCTGCCGCCCCCACGCGCCCTGCACCCACGTGGCGGGGAGCGGGGTGCCGTTGAGCGACTCCACCACGAAGAGGCCGGTGAGCTCGGGCGGGTCGACGGAGCCGCGGCACTGCGCGAGGGCGAGCGCCAGGGCGGCGGCGGCGAGGGCGGGAAGGAGGCGCCGGGTCATGGTGGCTTGCGTCGGGAAGGGTGCGCGACGGGCGGCTCGCTGGACCTCCGGAGAACGCACGTCCGCCGCGGATCGTGACGCGCCTACACCTCTTCCCGCCAGTCCGGGTTGACCAGGCTGGTGAGGATGTGGTCGCACCAGCGGCCGTTCAGGAAGAGGTAGTCGCGCGCGTAGCCCTCCACCGTGAAGCCCAGGCGCCGCAGCAGCCCGCCGCTGCGCTGGTTCCAGGGGACGTAGTTGGCCATGATGCGGTGCATGTTCAGCTCGCCGAACACGTAGCCGATGGCCGCCACGAGCGCCTCGCGCATCATCCCCCGCCCCTCGCGCTCCCTGGCCAGCCCGTAGCCGAGCACGCAGTACTGCGCCGCGCCGCGGTTGAACTGCACGAAGTTCACGTTGCCCACCACCGGCCCGGGGTCCGCCTTCTCGAAGACGAACAGCCGCAGCGAGCGGTCGGTGCGGAACTCCGACTGCGCCGCGTGCGCCTGGGCGCGCCAGAAGTCCTCGGTGAAGAACTCCGTCGCCATGCGCGGGCGCGAGTCGGCCAGGTGCTCGCGGTTCTCGCGGAAGTAGCGGGCGATCTCGGGCGCGTCGTCCACCTCGGCCATGCGCACGACGAGGCGCTCCGTCTCCAGGATGGGCGGGGTGGGCAAGCGGGTCCTCTCCGGTCCGGCGGTCGGGGTGGGTGCGGGAACGGCACCGAAGCTACCATCCCGCCGCCGTGCCGGGAAGGCGGCACGTGCGTTGCTGCTCCGCCGCGCGCCGCACCCGCGTGCAGGCGCAGTCCTTTACGGGAGACGAAAGCCGTGGCAGATCGCGACGAGCCGCCCTTCGAGGGCGGGTCTCAGCCGGTGAAGCAGATGCCGCCGGACATGCCTCCAGGCCGCCCCAGCGCCATGCCCGTGGTGATGGGCCTGCTGATCGTGCTGATCCTCGCCGCCGGCCTCGTCTTCCTCTTCTCCCACTGAGCCGACGCACCTTCGACGGCCAGCTGCAACTGCAACTGCGGGTTCGGGCGTGTCCCTCCGCTGCGCTCCGGGCCGGGCTGCGCGCGCCGTAGGGCACGATACGACTGTGCCCAACCGCGCCGGGCCACCGCCGCGACGATACCCGTGTCGCGGCGGCGTCCCGGCCCTGTCGGGCGCGCATCCCTCACGCGGGGTTTGGTCGCGCGAAGCGCCCCGGGGTCGTAGGGGCGAGCATGCGAGTCCGTGCAGGGTCTGACTCGGCTCGTGAATCCACCTGTCGCGCACGGGCCGGCCCCCGCCGGTCGAGGCATGCCTCGCCCCTGCAAGACCTCTGCATAGACGAGCGAAAAGGCTCCCTCTCCCGCGCAGCGGGGAGGGACAGGCGCCCTCAGGCGCCAGGGAGAGGGCCCCGCCGCCGCGCCGTCCTCCGCCTTCCCGCAACACACCCCGTTGTGCCCGGTCACGCCACGGACGCACCCTGTAGTAGCTCGCCCCCCGAAATCCGTCCGCCGCACCGCTTGTGCGCCCCCGCGGGTTGCCGCTAGCTTTCGGGCATGCTCCTCGCCTCGCCCTCCCGCCGCTGGATCTTCCCCGCTCCCGCCGACGAAGCCCGGGTCGATCGGCTCTGCCGCGAGCTGCGGCTGCCGGGCGCGCTCTGCCGCCTGCTGGTGGCGCGCGGCTACGGCGAGCCCGAGAGCGTCCGCGAGTTCCTGCGCCCGCACGCCGGCCAGGTCCACTCGCCGCTGGTGATGGCCGGGATGCCCGAGGCGCTGGAGCGCATCGTCCGCGCGGTGCGGCAGGGCGAGACCATCCTGGCCCATGGCGACTACGACGTCGACGGCATCTGCTCCACCGCGCTCTTCGTCCGCGCGCTCCGGATGATGGGCGCGAAGGCGCTTCCCTTCGTCCCCCACCGCCTGCAGGACGGCTACGACCTCTCCGACGCCGGCATCCGCGCCGCGGAGAAGCTGGGCGCCACGCTCATCCTCACCGGCGACTGCGGGATCGTGGCCCACGAGGCGATCGCCCGCGCCCGCGCCGCCGGGATCGACGTCGTCGTCACCGACCATCACACGCCCGGGCCCACCCTCCCGAGCGCGGCCGCCGTGGTCAACCCCAACCGCGCCGACTGCCCGTACCCCGACAAGGGGCTCGCCGGCGTGGGCGTGGCCTTCAAGCTCTGCCAGGCCGTGGCCGGCGCGCTGGGCTTCCCCGCCGAGCGGCTGAACGCGTTCCTGGACCTGGTGGCCGTGGCGACCATCGCCGACCTGGCGCCGCTCACGGGCGAGAACCGCGCGCTGGTGCGCTGGGGGCTCAAGGTGCTCCCGCAGACGCCCAACCCGGGGCTCCGCGCGCTCCTGCAGGCCACGGGGCTCGGCGGCCGCCCCGAGATCACCGCCACGCAGGTGGGCTTCGTGCTGGCGCCGCGCATCAACGCCGTCGGCCGCCGCGGCGAGGCCATGCACGGCGTCGCCCTGCTCACCACCGACGACCCGCGCGAGGCCGAGCGCATCGCCCAGCAGCTGGAGGAGGACAACCGCTGGCGCCAGGCCGAGGAAGCGGGCACGGTCAAGCAGGCGCTGGAGGCGCTGGAGCGCGGCTTCGACCCCGCGCGCGACTGGGGCGTGGTGCTGGCCGACGAGCGCTGGCACCCGGGGGTGATCGGGATCGTGGCCTCGCGGCTGGTGGAGCGCATCCACCGGCCCACCGTGCTGATCGCGCTGGGCGCCGGGGAGGGGAAGGGGAGCGCGCGCTCGATCCCCGGCTTCCACCTGTACGAGGCGATGCGCGCGTGCGGCGGGCACCTCACGCGCTACGGCGGGCACCGCATGGCCGCCGGCTGCTCGATCCGCCCCGAAGCGGTCGACGCCTTCCGCGCCGCCTTCGACGCCCACGCGCACGCCGTGCTCGACGAGGAGCGGCTGGTCCCCGAGGTGCGCATCGACCTGGAGCTGGAGCTGCGCCACGCCGACGAGCACCTCGCCCGCATGCTGCGCCACGCCGGCCCCTTCGGCGCGGGGAACGCCACCCCCGTCTTCGCCGCGCGCCGCGTGGGGCTGGTCGGCTACCCGAAGGTCGTCGGCCAGGGGCACCTGAAGCTCACGCTGGGCTCGCACGGCACGCAGATCGACGCCATCGGCTTCGGGATGGGCGAGCGCAGCAAGGAGCCCCTCTTCGCCGGCGGCCCGCTGGACGTGGCCTTCAAGCTCGAAGAGCACCACTTCAACGGCCGCACCTCGCTGCAGGCCAAACTGGTGGACCTGCGCCCGGCGGAGTAGTACGAGAGTACGAAAGTACGGAACCGCGGGATAGCGGCCGATGCGTCCCCTCACCATCGAAGCACGACCCTGGCCGGAGATCGCCGCCTTCTACCGGGGAATCCCGTGGGCGGGAGCGATGGCGGACCTGGCGGAGCGCATCGCCGCGAGCGAGTACGCGCCGGGCCTGTTCGGCGCCACCTCCATGCACACTCTGCTGGTCGCGCAGACGCCCGAGTTCGAGCGGGACGCCGGCGTGCTGCGCGTGGAGCCCGTCGTCGAATCCACGGAGCCGCCGAAGCTCCGGCTCCGCTTCGAGTTCGTGGAGCAGCCGGGCGTGGAGCGCCGCTGGACGCGCGAGTGCGCGCCGGAGGAAGGCTTCGCGACCTTCCTGCGCTTCCTCCAGCTCCAGCGCTGGTTCGTCGAGTACCGCCCCGCGCGGTAGCGCCGCCGTACCGAGCCGTCGTGCGACGATGTGCCCCCTCTCCCCGGATCGGGCGAGGGGGCTTACTTTGCCCGCCGTGCGGAAGCCGGATTCGCGCACGGAAGCCGCGTCGGCACGTCCGCCTGTAGTCCGCGAAGGCGGACTTCGTGTCGTTGTTGCAGCGAATTCATTCGCCCCGGCCGAGCCGGCCGCCGGGCATGATCGTCGGAGGCCGCTTGCGCATCGTCGCGGGGGAGTGGGGAGGGCGCCGCATCCAGGCGCCGCCGGGGCGGGGGACGCGGCCCACCACGGACCGCGTGCGCGAGGCGTGGATGAGCACCGTGGCGCCGCACCTGCCCGGCGCGCGCGTGCTGGACCTCTTCGCCGGCTCCGGCGCGCTGGGGCTGGAAGCGCTCTCCCGCGGCGCCGGGCACGCCACCTTCGTCGAGCAGGACGCGAAGGCGCTCGCCAGCCTCAAGGCCAACGTCGACGCGCTGGGCGCCGGCGGCCGCGTCACGGTGGTCAAGGCCGACGCGCTCAAGTACGCCGCCGGCCTGGAGGCGGGCGCCTTCGACGTGGCCTTCGCGGACCCGCCGTACGGCAGGGGGATCGCCCGCGCGCTGGCGGAGCGCTTCGCCGAGGCGCCGTTCGCGCACCTCCTCTGCGTCGAGCACGGCAGGGACGACGCGCTCCCCGAGCTGCCGGGCGCGCGCACCCGCCGCTACGGCGACACCTGTCTCACCTTCCTCCCCGCCCCCGCATGAGCGACCGCGTCGCCGTCTTCCCCGGCTCGTTCGACCCCATCACCCTGGGCCACGAGGACATCGCCCAGCGCGCGCTGGCGTTCGCCGACCGCGTGGTGGTGGCGGTGGCGCACGCGCCCACGCACGCCAAGCAGGGGATGTTCGCGGTGGACGAGCGCGTGGAGATGATCCGCGAGGCGTTCGCGGACGAGCCGCGGGTGGAGGCGCGCGCGTTCCAGGGGCTCCTGGTGGCCTTCGCGCGGGAGATCGGGGCGCGGCTGGTGGTGCGCGGCGTGCGCACGGTGGCCGACTTCGAGTACGAGCTGCAGATGGCGCAGATGAACCGGCGCCAGACCCCGGAGCTGGAGACCGTCTTCCTGGCCCCCGACCCGGTGCACGCCTACGTCTCCGGCACGCTGGTCCGCCAGATCGCCACCCTGGGCGGCGACCCGGGCCCCTTCGTCTCCCCCGCCGTCCTGCGCCGCATCCGCGGCAGAGTCGGTTCGGGCGGGGGATGACAGGAGTGCGGACAACGACAGGAATTATGCATCGGAGCCACCAGTGGCCCACGTTGTCATCCTGAGGGCGCGTGCGCGGAACTCGAATCCACACGAGAGCTTGTGCGCCCGAAGGATCTACTCTGCGTGTCTGGTGGCCGGGGGAAGTGCGCGGAAGCTGGCCTCGCTCCGGGGTGAGTAGATCCTTCGGTCGCCGCCAGGCATTGGTGCGGAGGATGGTTCTGCTCGGCGGCTCCCTGAATAGAAACTACGGAGCCGGGGTCGCGCTCTTCAGGCGGCCTTCCGCAGTTCCACCTTGTA
>DASVWD010000083.1 GCA_036389795.1 Longimicrobium sp. | reverse complement strand
GCGCGTAGCGCGACGCCTGCAGCGGCGTCTGGAGAGGCTCGGCTACAAGGTGGAACTGCGGAAGGCCGCCTGAAGAGCGCGACCCCGGCTCCGTAGTTTCTATTCAGGGAGCCGCTGCACCCCCCGGGCCGGTCCCGCTCCTCCCTCCTGAATCCACCGGTCTAGATCTTCTCCCTGGATCTTTCCCCGCGCGCCCGGCGGCACCATCCGCCGGGCGCGCGGGCGTTTTGCGCGGACCGGGGCGGCGGCCGGATGGACCGATCGATCCATCCCGCCGCCGCCGGGATCCCCCTCCGGAACCCGGCGGGAGGGGGGACCGCCGCGGCCGCCCGGCTGGGCCGGATTTCCCATTCCCGCGCCTCTGCGCCGCCGGTATCATGGCTTCCGGCGCGGGCATCCCAAGGAGCCCAAGTGATCCGTGTAGCCCTGGCCGTGAAGCCCCGGATGCTGAGGGAGATCCTGGCCGAGCTCCTCCAGGCCCAGGACGACATCCAGCTGGTGGAGGCCTCCGGCCCGGACGAGGCGGCGCGGGCGCACGCCCCGGAGCCCGACGTGCTCATCGTCTCGGCCGAGGCCGGGACGCAGGCGCGCGTGGCGCGGTGCATCCTGCGGCTCTTTCCCGCGTGCAAGGTGCTCACGCTGGCCGGCGAGGCCTGCGACGCCTCGCTCCACGAGCTGCGCCCGTACGAGCGACCGCTGGGCGAGATGTCTCCACCGCGCCTGCTGCAGACCATCCGCCGCGTCGCCGCCCACCCGGCCGAGCCGTGAGCGGCCCGCACGTGCCGCCCGCCGGAGCGGCCTGTCCCCACGGAGGCAGACGATGCCCGTAACCATCGAGAACCGATCCGACACCCGCGTGCTGCTGCGGCTGAACAGCGGCCAGAACTGGTACCTGGGCCCCGGCGAGGCGCTGGACGTGGAGCCCGTGGAGGTCAAGGGCAACGCCTGGCTGCAGCGGCTGGAGGAGCGCAGGCTGATCGCCGTGGACCGCGGCGAGGGCGGGGAAGACGGGCCCCGGGAAGGAGGGCAGGGGCAGCAGGGAGAGCAGGGGGAGCAGGAGCAGCCCGCCGCCTCGGGCGAGCCGCTGGTGGAGGGGCAGGGGGCGCTCTCGGCGGAAGCCGCCACGCCCGTGGGGCCGGAGGACGAGCCGCCCACCTCGCCGCGCCCCCGCCGCATCCGTCCGGAGCGAGGCACCCAGTAAGCACGACGGGCGCCCGTTCGGGCGCCTCCCGAACTTCCGCCGGACCGGCGGCGGGCGCGCGAGAGCGCCCCCGCGGACGGACGGCCGCGCGCACCGGCCCTGGGCCGGGCAGTCGAATCCTGTACCGGAGCGGATGACCATGCCGACACTCACGGCCCCCGGGGTTTACGTAGAAGAGGTCTCCAGCGGCGTGCGGCCGATCGAGGCCGCGGGCACGTCCACGGCCGCGTTCTTCGGCGAGGCCGAGCGCGGGCCCATCGGGCAGGCGGTGAAGATCTTCAACTTCACCGACTTCCAGACCCTCTACGGCGGGTTCCTCACCGGCGGGCGCTACCTGGCGCACGCCGTCTACCAGTTCTTCAACAACGGCGGCTCGGCGTGCTACATCGCGCGGGTGGCGCCGGGGGCGGCCACGGCCAGCGTGACCGTGCGCGACACCGGCGGCACCCCGGCGGACGCCGTGACCTTCGAGGCCGCCTCGCCCGGGGCGTGGGGGAACCGCATCATGGTGGAGGTGGACAGCACCGCCGCCGCCGACCCCGCCAACCAGTTCAACCTGTCCGTCTGGCGCGAGACGCCGGAGCGGGTGCTGCTGGAGTCGTTCGCCGACCTGGGGATGGACCCCGACGCGCCCAACTACGCGGCCACGGTGGTCAACAGCCGCTCGGCGTACGTGCGGGTGCGGCCCAACCTGGCCAACGCAAACCAGGTGAACGGCTACAGCCAGAGCGGCGTGATCGACGTGGACGGCAACCCGCTGCTGGGCGCCAACCAGCGGCAGTTCCGCATCAACGTCAACGGCGACGGCGTGCGCGCGGTGGACCTGACCGCCGCGCTGGCCACGGCCGACCTGCGCGACCCGGCGGCGATCGCCGCGGGGATGCAGGCGGCGATCCGCGCGCTGACCCCGCTGCGCGACTCCACGCCGGCCGCCAGCTACAGCGGCGCCACCGTCACCTTCAACACCACCACGGCGCCCGACGGCGTGCTGCGCATCACTGCGGGCGGCCCGCGCACGCCGGCCTCCGGGGTGACGGTGCTGGACGCGGCCAACCTGCTGGTGAACGCGGCCGGGGTGCTGCGCCTGGGCGCGCGCAACGGCGGCACCGAGGTCTCGGGCGCGGCGCCCACCCGGCCGGCCGACAACGCGGCCGACGACTTCTACTTCCTGGGCGACGACACGGTGGCGGGCGCCGTGAGCGCGGTGGCGGCCGGCTCCGACGGCGCCACGCCCCAGGACTCCGACTTCCTGGCGGCGCTCACGCAGCTCGACACCATCCGCGACGTGAGCCTCATCGCCATCCCCGGGATCGGCTCGGAGGCGGTGGTGGACGGGGCCATGAACTACTGCGCGCGGCGGCCGCTCAGCGACTGCTTCTTCATCGGCGACATGGACATCAACGCCGACACGTACGCCGAGGCGATCTCGTTCCGCGACGGGCTGAACAACCCCAACTCGTACGGGGCCGTCTACTTCCCCTGGCTGTACACGCTGGACCCGGCGGGGGGGAGCGCGCCGGTGCTGGTGCCGCCCTCGGGGTTCGTGGCGGGGCTGTACGGGCGGATCGACGCGCGGCGGGGGGTGTGGAAGGCGCCCGCGGGCACGGAGGCGATCCTGGCCGGCGCGGTGGGGATGGCGGCCACGCTCACCGACGTGCAGCACGGCGACCTGAACAACCACCCCAAGAGCGTGTCGGTCATCCGCCGCTTCCCCACCACGGGGATCGTGGCGTGGGGGGGCCGCACGGTGAGCTCGGACCCCGAGTACAAGTACATCCCGATCCGGCGCACGGCCATCATGATCCGGGTGAGCATCTACAACGGGATCCAGTGGGCGGTCTTCGAGCCCAACGACGCGCCGCTGTGGGCGTCGCTGCGGCTGAACATCGGCACCTTCATGAACGGCCTCTTCCGCCGCGGCGCGTTCCAGGGCGGCACCGCCGCGGAAGCCTACTTCGTCAAGTGCGACGCCGAGACCAACCCGCAGGGCGACATCGACCTGGGGATCGTGAACGTGCTGGTCGGGTTCGCGCCGCTCAAGCCGGCCGAGTTCGTGGTGGTGAGAATCCGCCAGAAGGTGGGCCAGGGCGGGTGACCCGCGCGACCGACGTCCGAGCCAACCGCTAACCCCGGGACCCGAAAGGTCTGACGATGGCACAGTTCAGCGTGAACACGCACCGCTTCGACCCGTACCGGAACTTCAAGTTCCGGCTCAAGTGGGACAACGAGTACGTGGCGGGCCTCAACAAGTGCAGCGCGCTGCGGCGCACCACCGAGGTGGTGGACTGGCGCGAGGGCGGCGACCCCAGCCACAGCCGCCGCCTGCCGGGCAAGACCAGCTACGAGGCCATCACCCTGGAGCAGGGCGTGACCCACGACACGCGCTTCGAGGAGTGGGCCAACCTGGTGAACAACTTCGCGGGCGACGCGGCGATGTCGCTGCTGAACTACCGGAAGAACGTCACCATCGAGGTCTACAACCTCCAGGGCAAGGTGGTGATGGCGTACAACGTCTACCGCTGCTGGGTCTCGGAGTACCAGGCCCTGCCGGAGCTGGACGCGGCCGGCAACGCGGTGATGATCCGCACCATCAAGCTGGAGAACGAGGGGTGGGAGCGCGACCCGGCCGTCACCGAGCCGACGGAGACCTGAGCGCCGCCGCCTGAGCGATGACCATGCCGGACGCCGGGCGGGTGTGCCTGCTCCCGGGGGGCTACCGCGACGCCCGGGGCGTGCTGCACCGCGAGGCGGAGGTGGCCCCGCTGACCGGGCGCGAGGAGGAGCTCCTCGCCGGGTCGCGGGGCGTCCCCGCGCCGGAGCTGGTGACGGCCGTGCTCTGCCGCGCCGTGCGGCGCATCGGCGGGGTGGCGCCCGTCACGCCCGAGGTGGCGCGCGCGCTCCTGGTGGCCGACCGGCTCTTCCTGCTGCTGCGGGTGCGCGCGGCCACCTTCGGCGAGCGGGTGGAGGGGACGCTGGGGTGCCCGTGGCCGCGGTGCGGGGCGCGGGTGGACGTGGACTTCTCCCTGGCCGACGTGCCGGTGAAGCGCTCGGCGGAGCTCTTCCCCACCTACGTGGCCGAGCTCTCGGCCGAGGCGGCGGGGGAGGACGGCGCGGGGGCGGCGCCGCGGTCGGTGGAGTTCCGCCTGCCGCGCGGCGACGACCAGGAGGCGCTCGCGGGGGTGCTGGCGGAGAACCCGGCGCGGGCGCTCACGGCGCTGCTGGAGCGCTGCGTAGTGGGGGCGGGGGAGGGCGCCGCCCTGGTGGACCGGCTGTCGCCGCGGGCGCGGGGCGAGGTGGAGGCGGCGATGGCGGCGGCCGCGCCGCACGTGGAGCTGGAGATGGACCTGGTGTGCCCGGAGTGCGGGCGCGCCTTCACGGCCCCGTTCGACCCGGCGGACTTCCTGTTCGGGGAGCTGCGGACGAGCCGGGGGCTGCTGTACCGGCAGGTGCACTACCTGGCCTGGCACTACCACTGGAGCGAGGGCGAGATCCTGGACCTGCCCCGCGACAAGCGGCTGGCGTACATCGAGATCCTGGCCGACGAGATCGAGGCGCTGAACCATGCGGTCTGACCCGCCCCGGGCCGCCGGGGGGCACCTGCTGGGCATGCTGTCCGCCGGCGCGGGATCGTTCCCGTACCGGGGCGGCGTGTTCCGGCTGCTGGGGATGCCGGCCGCCGCGGGCGTGGCCGCTTCCCCGGCGCTGCCGCCCGTCTCGCTGCCGTACGCCGGGGGGCCGGGCTCCGGCGGGCTAGACCGTCCTTCCGCGCTGGCGGAGCCTCCGCTCTCCCTCCCCGCGGGCCCGCGTCTCCTCGGCG
This sequence comes from Longimicrobium sp., assembly GCA_036389795.1. Lineage (NCBI taxonomy): Bacteria > Pseudomonadati > Gemmatimonadota > Longimicrobiia > Longimicrobiales > Longimicrobiaceae > Longimicrobium > Longimicrobium sp. The sequence continues at coordinate 6,247 of DASVWD010000083.1, read as the reverse complement.
CGGCCTGGCCCTCCGCCGCTCCCGCTCTCACGCCCGCCGGCCGTGGCCGGGACGGTCTTGAGGAACCGCGCGTGGATGGCCGCTACCGGCCGCCTGCCGGCGTGGATCGCGAGGTCGTGCCCACCCGCGCGGCGCAGGCGGCCCCGGATGGCGGCTACGGGGGGGCGGCCGATCTGGACTTCACGGCCTCTCCCGTCCGCGCGGTGGAAGCGGCCACGGACGGCGGTCACGGGCGATCGGCCGATCCGGGTCTGACGGTCTCGCCCACCCGCGCGGCGGCGGCCGCGAGCGGCGGCCAGGGGCAATCGACCGAGGTGGATCTCGCGGCCCCGCCCACCCGCACGGTGGAAGTGGCCACGATCGGCGGCTACGGGCGATCTGCCGATCCGGATCTGACGGTCTCGCCCACCCGCGCGGCGGAGACGGCGGCAGATGGTGGCTATGGACAATCGGCCGAGGTGGATCTCACGGCCGCGCCCACCCGCACAGTGGCGGCGGCGGACGGCGGCTATGGACAATCGGCCGATGCGGATCCCGCGTCGACATCCACCGCACGTTGGGTGGAAGCCGGCGCGCGGGTGGAATCCGCGTTCGCAGCCGCGGACGGTGTGCCGGGGCCGACTCTTTCGGATGCGCTGGATGGCGGCGCGGCCGCGACGACCCTTCGTCCCGGCGCGGAGCCCCTGGAGCTGACGGCGGCTGACGATGCGCTCCTGCGCGAGCTGGCCGCCGGCACCGGCCCGTTCCCGTTCCGCGGCGGCGTGAGCCGGCTGCTGGGGATGCCCGCCGCCGCGGAAGCGTCGGTGGCCGCTCCCGCGGCTCTCCCGCCGGCGGAGCTTCCGTACCTGGCGGCGCAGGGCTCCGGCGAGGCCGGGTGGCCGCCGCTCGAGGGCGACCTCTCCGCCTCCGCTCCACCGTGGCACCGCGACGCCGACCGGGCCGCGCGCGAGCCGCGCACGCCCGGCTCCATGGGACTGGAGCCTTCGCCCGCGGCCGATCCCGGACGCCGCGACGCGGGTGAGCGGGAGCGTGCGTTCAGCCTGGTCGAAATCCCGGCAGCGGGTGCGGCGGCGCTGGCGTCCGCGCGGCCGCCTGCGGTCGGGACGGATGATGGGATGGTGCCTCGCGCATCGTACCGCGATTCGCTTGCAGCGGCTCCTTCCGCCGCGGTCGAGGGCACGGCGCCGGAGCACGGGGACGGGAGCCGGGGGTCCGGAGACGGGAGTGCGTCGCTTCCGGCTCGATCCGATCTGCGTCGGGGAGAGATGCGTCCGCTCGCGGATGCGCGGGGTGCTGCGCCGTCCCGAGCGGCTTCGGCGGACGCGGGCGCGCGGCCGGGTGCACTGCCCATCGTGAGCTCCGGGGTGCCCGGCGCGGCGCTGGAAGGGCGCACGTCGGTCGATCGCTCGCTCACGATCCCGTCGCCGGAGCTCGTCGCGATCCCCCGGCCGGCGCGTGGCGCGGGTCCGAGCGGCGGCCCGGCCTCCTCCGATCCCACGCTTCCGTCCGTTGCCGCCCTGGATCGAAAGCATGTGGCTGGGACCGGAAGCCCGCCCGCCGCGAGCCTGGAGGCGCGGCACCCCGGGCAGGATGCGCTGGAGTCTGCGCGCAGCTCGAGCGATCCCCGCGCGGCGGCATCCAGCGCCAGCGGGCAACCGGGTGCCGCGTCGGACCAGCCGGCGGGCGCGCCGCCTTCCGATCGTCGTCCGGCATCTTCGCTCCGTGCGGCAGCGGGGGGACCGGGCGCCCATCTCCCGTCGCCACGCCGAGATGCGGGCGCGGCCGCCGACATGGATGCACGCGGGCGCGATGCGGGACCGGTGCCGGGGCTCGCCTCCACCGCGCGAGCGGGCGAGGTGCCGTCCGCGCGCGCCGAGGCGATGGACCGCGGCGGCGTCGCGCGATCCGCCCCGGTGTCCGCCCGTGCGGAGGAGCGACGGCCGGAGGGGGTGATCTCGCGCGGGGAGCCGGGCCTGGAGCCGAAGGGGCGGGCCGTAGCGGATGCGCCGCCGCCGCGACGGGCCGCGCCCGCGCCGGAGGCACGTCTCGCGGCCGCGCCGGCGAGCGCGGGGCGCGCGGCGGCGCACGAGCCGGACGCACCCTCCGGCCCGGTGCGGACGATCGGCCTCGCGATTCCCGGCGTCACCGACCGGCGCATGGTCCCGCCGCCGGTCAGGCTGGACGGAGCCCCGGAGCTCGGTCCCATGGCTTCGGGCGAGCGGGAGAGCGAGCCGTCATCCACCGATACGCGCCGTTCGACGGACGCGCACCGGCCCGCGCCCGCGTTCCAGCATCGGAGCGCGCAGGCGGAGGCGGCGCGGCAGGGAGCGACGGGGAAGGACGCGCCGGGACGGACCCCTGAGGCCGCGGATGCGCCGGGCCCGCTGACGGAAAGGCTGCGCGCGATGGTCGCCGGGCGCGCACGCGAGCTGGGAGCCGTGCTCCGGGCGCGCGAGGACCGCCGCGAGCCCGGAGGGCCGGCCCTGCTCCGGGCACCGGCGGGCGGCCGCGCGGCGCCGGGCACGCTGCAGCCGCGCGAGGACGCGCGCGCGGGGGAGCCGGTGCAGGCGCTGCGGTCGGCGGTCGCCCGGCGGGAGGCGCGGCGCGCGGACCCCGCCCCGGCCGCGGCGCCCGCGCCTGCGGCGGAAGCCGCCTCCGCGCCGCCGCGCCCCGCGCCGCCCGCCCCGGCCGCGCCGCGGGTGATCGTGGTGCCGGCGCCGGAGCCGGCGCGCGCGGTGCCGCGCTCGTTCTGGGCGAGCAGCACGCTGCGCAGCGCGCACCTGCGGGTGCTGCGCTAGGGGGCGGGGGATGAGCACGTCCACGGCCATCGGCCGCGTGAGCGAGTCGCTCCGCAACCTGCTGCTGGGGGAGATGCAGCTCACCCCCAGCGTGCCCGTGACCATCCTGGCCCCGGACGAGGGCGGCGGCCCGCGGCGCATCAACCTGTTCCTCTACAAGATCCAGGAGAACCCGCACCTGCGGAACCTGGACTGGCAGGCGAGCGCGTCGCTGCCGGGCGAGCTCGTCGCGCCGCCGCTGTCGCTGAACCTGTACTACCTGATGACGCCGTACGCCGCCAACGACAGCAGCCTGGGCAACGCCACCCTGCACGAGATCCTGGGCGAGGCCATGCGCGTGTTCTACGAGCACCCCGTGGTCCCCGACGCGTACCTGGCGGGCGACCTGGGCGAGGGGCGCGAGCAGCTCTCCATCGTCCAGAACGGGCTGGACGTGGAGGAGCTGAGCCAGGTGTGGAGCACCTTCTCGCAGCCGTTCCGCCTCTCCGTGCTCTACGAAGTCTCCGTCGTGCAGCTGGACCAGTCGGCCGACCGGCGGCGCCCGATCCCCGAGCGCGTGCGCAGCATCGGCGTGCCCGACGTGCGGGCGCCGTACCGGCCGCCCGTGGTGGGGCGCATGGAGCCGGCGAGCGGCCCCGCGGGGACGACGGTCACCTTCCACGGCGAGCACCTGGACGGCTGGAACGCGCACGTGATCCTGCTGCGCGACCGCATCGTCGACGGCGTGCCGGTCGCGGGCGACAGCTTCACCGCGACGGTCCCGGCCGACCTCCCGCCGGGGATGTATCCCCTGCGGGTAGACGTGGCGCACCTGTACCGCCGCACCTTCTTCTTCGAGGTGACCCCGTGAACGCCTGGCCGGAGCCGCGCGAGGCGCCGGACGCGGAGCCGTTCTACCCCGACGGCTTCGCGCACCTGGCCGACGAGCTGGACCGGCTGAACCTGCTGCTGCGCCTGCGCACGGCGGCCGCGCGCCGCCGGTGGCTGGGGCGGCCGGAGTCCGCCGGGAGCCCGCTGTGCGTCAGCGACGCGGAGGTGGACGCGCTGCTGAACGGCGGCCAGGCGGCCGGGGGGGAGCCGGCGGACGAGCAGCTGCTGCGCCGCGCGCTGGGGGCGTGGGGGGAGGAGATCGAGGCGCGCGTGGCGGGGAGCCTGCGGCGGGGGATCGCCCTGGCGCTGCCGCAGCTGGCGCGGCTGTACGGCCTCTCCGCCTTCGAGGTGCAGGCCGTGCTCGTCTGCCTGGCGCCGGAGCTGCGCCGCGGCTACGACCGCGTGTACGCCTACCTGCAGGACGACATCACCCGCCGCCGCCCCAGCGTGGACCTGGTGCTGGAGCTGCTCTGCGAGACCGAGGCCGAGCGGTGGAGCGCCCGCGCCCTGCTGGCGCCCCAGTCCCGGCTGCTGCACGCGGGGATCCTGCAGGCCGTGGACGACCCGCACAGCCCCTCCGCGTCCGGCGGCCTGGCGCAGCTGCTCCGGCTGGACCCGCGCATCCTGCACTACCTGCTGGGCCACGACGCCACCGACGCGCGGCTCACCAGCCTGGTGCGGCTCCACCGCGCCGCCGTGCCGATGGACGCGCTCCCCGTGGACGCCGCCGCCCGCGCCGAGCTGGGCGCCCTGGCCCGCGCCTGGGGCGCCGACGGCGGCCCGCGGCGCTGCCTGGTGGTGCACCTGCACGGGCCCCGCGGCGTGGGGCGGCGCGAGCTGGCCGCCGCCTTCGCCGCGGAGCTGGGCGCGCCGCTCCTGGCGCTCGACGCGCACCGCCTCCCCGCGGACCCGGACGAGGCGGACGCGCTGCTGCGCCTGGCGATGCGGGAGAGCCTGCTGCTGCAGGCGCCCCTCTACCTCGCCCCCGCGGAGGTCTTCGTGCGGGAGGGCGACGCGGCGGCGGCGCTCCGGGCGGCGCTGGCGCGCTCGGCGGAGTGGTTCGGCTGGCTCGTGTTCCTGGGCGGCGAGGGGGCGTGGGCGCACCCGGAAGCCTTCGCCGGGCTGGACTTCCACTCCGTGGCGCTCCCCCTGCCGGCCGAGCCGGAGCGCGAGGCCGCCTGGCGCCAGGCGCTGGAGGGGGCGCTGCCGGACGGGGCCGGCGGGGAGCTCCCCGCGCGGCTGGCGGAGCGCTTCCGCCTGACGCCGGGCCAGGTGCGCGAGGCGGCGCGGGCGGCGGCGCACCGCGCGGACGTGGACGGTGCCGCGGTGGACTTCGAGGCGCTGGCGGCGGCGTGCCGGGCGCAGGCGCGGCACAACCTGGCCGGGCTGGCCGCCCGGGTGGAGCCCCGCTACGGCTGGGAGGACCTCGTCCTTCCGGAGGACCGGCTGGCGCAGCTCCGGGAGATGTGCGAGCAGGTGCGCCACGCCCGGCAGGTGTACGAGCGCTGGGGCTTCGGGCGCAAGCTGGCGCGGGGGCGGGGGCTCAGCGCGCTCTTCTCCGGCCCCCCGGGGACGGGGAAGACGATGGCGGCGGAGGTGCTGGCGGCCGAGCTGCGGCTGGACCTGTACAAGGTCGACCTGGCCCGCGTCGTCAGCAAGTACATCGGCGAGACGGAGAAGAACCTGTCGCGCATCTTCGCCGAGGCGGAGGACAGCAACGCCATCCTCTTCTTCGACGAGGCCGACGCGCTCTTCGGGCGGCGCACCGAGGTGGCCGACGCGCACGACCGCTACGCCAACATCGAGACCAGCTACCTGCTGCAGCGGATGGAGGAGTACGCGGGGATCGTCGTCCTCGCCAGCAACCTCCGCGAGAACATGGACGACGCGTTCCTGCGCCGCATCCGCTTCCTGGTGGACTTCCCCTTCCCCGACGCGCCGAGCCGCCGGCGGATCTGGGAGGCGCACTTCCCCCCCGACGCGCCCGTGGGCGGCGAGGTGGACTACGGCCTCCTGGGCGAGCGCATCCAGGTGGCGGGGGGGAACATCAAGAACATCGCCCTGCACGCCGCCTTCCTGGCCGCGGCGGACGGCGGCGTGATCGTGCCCGCGCACATCCTGCGCGCCACCCGCCGCGAGTTCGAGAAGATCGGCAAGCTGTGGGACGAGGCGGCCCTCACCCGCGGGAGGCGGTGATGAGCCGCGCGGCGGAGCGGGAGACGGCGGCGCGGACCGGGGCACGCACCCGGCCCCGCCCGTCGCCGCGCGCGCCCTCCGCCCCGCGGCCGGGCTCGCCGGAGCTCCTGCAGCGGCAGATCGGCATGCGGGCCTACCGCGAGCACCGCGCGCCGGTCGTCCAGCCCAAGCTCGCCGCCGGGGCGGTGAACGACCCGTACGAGCGGGACGCCGACCGCGCCGCCGCCGCCATCCTCCGCGCGTCCGCCGCCGACCTGCATGGTCCGCGGTCCGCGCCGGCCGCGACGATCCAGCGGATGCCGTCCGGGAGCCCGGCGGCCGCGGAGACCGGCGCCGCGCTCCCGTCGGGCGGGGGCCGGCCCCTCTCCGGCGCCACCCGCGCG